>NZ_JAMYLN010000013.1:0-172541 GCF_040318035.1 Mesorhizobium sp. M1329
AAGTTCCCATCAGCCATCGCATCAAGAAATGCGCCTGGAACGACGACTATCTCATCAATGCCATCACTCATATGCGATAGCCCTGCCGTGAACGGGGAGAAGGCAAAAGAGGCGCCTACTTCGCCGAGCAGAGCTTGTCGCGGCTCGTCGACATTGCCGCCGCCGCCGAGAAGCCGTAAGGCTCGATGATCTTGGCGAACTCGCCGGACTTCTTCAGTTTCGCCAGCTCGACATCATAGGCGTCGCGCAGCGCTTCGTCGCCCTTCTTGAAGGCCGCGCCGTCGCAATAGACCGGCGCACCGACCACCGGCGCGATAACTTCGAGGTTCGGATCATTGGCTTTCTTGACCAGGTCGTTGATCGACAGCACGGGCAGCGAATAGGCATCGATGCGGCCGTCCTGCAGCATCTTCAGGCCGCTCTGGCCGTCCGGCACGACGATGACGCGCTCGCGCGGCACACCTGCGGTAAGCGCCAGCTTTTCCTCGGTGCCGCCACCCGGTGCGCCGATCGTCGCGCTGGTGTCCTTGGCGACGTCCTCGTAGCTCTTGAAGCGCTTCGGGTTGCCCTTCTTCACCAGCATCGCCTCGGCGTCGCACAGCACCGGCTCCGAATAGGCGACCGCAGCACAACGTTCCGGCTTCATGAACAGGCCGGCGGTGACGACGTCGAAACGGCCGGCCTGCAGGCCGGGGATCATGGCACCATATTCCGAGATCGAGGCGAGGATGTCGTTGACGCCAAGGCGTTTGAAGATTTCACGGGCAACGTCAGGCGCCGCACCCGAAACCTTGCCGTCGGCAGCGACCGCCGTATAGGGCGGCTCGTTGGCGATGGCGACGCGGGCAAAGCCTTGCGCCTTGAGCTCTTCGAGCTTGCTGTCGTCGGCCGAACCGGGCGTCGAGGCGGCCAGTACCGCCGTCAGCGCAACACCGGCGACGCCGGCCAAAATGGCAAATTTCTTCATTGTTCCCAACTCCTTGTTTGTCGGTCTTCTTGGCTTGCTTGAGGCGTCGCCGCCTCGCATGGCAGTCAGACCCGATGTCCGGCCGCAATGATCTTCTTCAGGAAACCTTGCGTGCGCTCCTGTTTGGGATGGCGGAAAATCTCGTCGGGCTTGCCCTCCTCGACTATTCTGCCGCGATCGAAGAACAGCACCCGGTCGGCGAAGTCATGGGCGAAACCCATCTCGTGGGTGACCAGCAGCATGGTCATGTCGGTCTCGGCGGCGAGCTTGCGCATGACGTTGAGCACCTCGTCGACGAGTTCCGGGTCGAGCGCCGAGGTGACCTCGTCGAACAGCATGATCTTCGGCGACAGCGCCAGCGCCCGGGCAATCGCGACGCGCTGCTTCTGTCCGCCGGAAAGCTGCGCCGGCATCGCTTTGGCCTTGTCGACCATGCCGACCATGTCGAGCAGCTCCATCGCCCGCTTCTCGGCGGCGGCCCGCGGCACTGCTTTGGTCAGCATCGGTGCGAGCGTCACATTGTCGATGACGCATTTGTGCGGAAACAGATTGAACAGCTGGAAGACCATGCCGATCTTCTGGCGCATCTTTGCCAAATGCCGTTCATCGGCCGTCAGCAGGCGGCCGTTGCGCTCCATGTGGTACAGCTGTTCGCCGTCGACCTGGATGTGGCCGCTGTCGATACGCTCTAGCGTCATCAGGATGCGCAGGATCGTCGTTTTGCCGGAACCCGACGGGCCGATCAGTGCCAGCTTCTCGCCGGGCATGACCTGCATCGAGAGGCCGTCCAGCACCTTGAAGGTGCCGAAGCTTTTCGAAATGCCGTCGATATTGATGATGGGCGCCGACAATGAATTTCCCGTGCTGGAGAAGCGATGCCTTTAACGATGCGGATCGCGGCAAATCATGTCAATCAGGAAAATAATATCATGACAATATTTCGGACTCCGCACAATTTCCCGCCATTTGTCGCCTAGATCGCAAGCAGGAGATGCTCGGGATCGCCGAGCAGCAGCTTGGTGACAACGCCGAGACCGGCACGCAGTTCCCCCTCCGTAGTCGAGCCAAGCGAAATCCGTACAGCTGGATGCCAAGGCGTCTGCGAAATGCGGAACGACGTACCGGGCGCGATCGCCACGCCCTGCAGGCGGGCCTGGGAAACAAAGCTTTCCTCGCCGCGGTCATCCGGCAGTTGCAGCCAGACATGCAGCCCGTCGCGATGAGCCCGATAGTCCACTCCGGCGAGCACCTCGGCGGCGATGTCCAGACGCCGCCGCAAAGCCACGCGCTGCCATCGCACGAGTTCCATCGCGGTGCCGTCGGTCACCCATTTGGTGGCGATCTCGGCCACCAGCGGCGTCGCCATCCAGTTCGAGACGAGGTGGCGGTTGGCCACCGCGGCGACATAACGATCGGGCGCCGCGAGATAGCCGATGCGCAGGCCCGGCACCACGATCTTGGTGAAGGAGGTGACGTAGAGCGTGCGCTCGGGTGCAAACGCCGCGACCGGCGGCGGCCGGTCCTCGACCAACGGGCCGAGGACGTCGTTTTCGATAATGGCGATATCATGCCTGCGCGCAACGGCAGCAATCTGTTCGCGCCGGGCGGCGTCCATCAGAGTGGCCGTAGGGTTGATCACCGACGGCTGGACGAACACAGCGCGGATGTCGGACAGCCGGCAGGCCTCGTCGAGGGCTTCCGGGATCAGCCCATTGTCGTCGATCGGCAAACCCTCGAGGTTGAAGCCGAGATAGCGCGCCAGCGGGACCAGCGTGTGGTGGCCGATCGCCTCGGTGGCGACGGTCGAACCCGGCGGCGCCACGCTCATCAGCGCCACCGTCATGCCGGCCGTTGCGCCGTTGGTCAGGCTGATGTTCTGCGGCGACGCGTCGAGGCCGCAGAGGCGTAGCCACTCGACACCTACCGCGCGGTGGCGCGGGAACACCATGTTCGGCCTGAACGACAGTGCCGAACTCGACGGCAGGTTTTCGGCGAGCCAGCCCAGCGCCTGCCTCAGCCGATCCAGATGCATCGGTTCGCAGACCGGCTTCAGGATGGAGAGGTCGATGACCTCGCCCAGCCGCTCCGGCAGATAGGGCGGCTCCGGCTCGCGGCCCTGTGTCTGCACGAAGCTGCCGCGGCCGACCTCGCCGGACACCAGCCCGCGGCGGATCAGCTCCTCATAGGCGCGGCTGACCGTCTGCACGGAAAGTTTCAGATCGTCGGCGAGCTGCCGGTGCGTCGGCAAACGAGCGCCATTGGCCAGGCGCCCGTCATGGATGGCGCGCGCGAACTGGTCGGCGAGCGATTGGTAGGCCGGCCGCCGGATAAGAGCGGGATCTGGTCGCCAAAATGTCATGACTTATTAGAGATCGAAATCAGTGCAATTGACAATCGAAATAATGCGCCGTCATGGTGTCCGGCACTGGAAGTGGACGATCATGGCTGCAGCGAAACTCGATCCGATCGATCTCAAAATCCTCGACGCCATCCAGCGCGACGGGCGCATCACCAAGCTGGCGCTGGCCGAGAAAGTCGGCCTGTCGCCGACGCCGTGCTGGATGCGGCTGCGCAAGCTGGAAAAGGCCGGCATCGTCTCGGGCTACCATGCCAGGATCGCCATGCGCGCCATCGCGCCGGTTGCCACCGTGCTGATGGAGGTGACGCTTGCCAGCCACCGCCAGGCCGATTTCGACCGTTTCGAGCGCGTCATCCGCGACATCCGCGAGATCGTCGCATGCTGGTCTGTCGGCGGCGGCGTCGATTACCTGCTGAAGGTGATGGCGCGCGACATCGACGCCTATCAGCGGCTGGTCGACACTCTGCTCGAACGCGAGATCGGCATCGACCGCTATTTCACCTACATCGTCACCAAGACGGTGAAGGAAGAGAGTGTGCTGCCGGTGGCGGATCTGTTGCCGGCATCTTCCTGATACCGGAGAGATCGTCTGGCTGGGCAGGGCAATAGAGACATTCTCTCTACGTGCAGGCACGCAAACAGCCTCTCTGTTTGCGCGGCAGAGATAGTCTTGCAGCATCACCCGAACCGGGAGCCCGATGATGTCCGCACATTTTGCCCGCTCGCACCGCCATGAAGCGCTTGATCGCCTTGCCGACCGGCGGCTGCTGCGCGAACTCGCCTATGTCGCTGGCCACTGGACGGCGAGCGAGACCGCGGAGAGTTTCGAGGTGACCGATCCGGCCACCGGATCCACCGTCGCTTTTGTTGCTGCCCTCGATGCCCGGCAGACGACATTGGCGATCGATGCGGCATCGCGCGCCTTTCCTGCCTGGCGCGCATTGCTGCCGCAGGAACGTTCGAAAATCTTGCGCAAATGGTTCGATCTGATCGGCGCCGCCAAAAATGACCTGGCCCTGCTGATGACGCTCGAACAAGGCAAGCCGCTGAAGGAGTCGCTCGGCGAGATCGACTACGCAGCCTCTTTTGTCGAGTGGTATGCCGAGGAGGCAAAACGCCTCAACGCCGAATGCGTCACCAGTCATCTGCCAAACGCCGAGATGATGGTGCGGCGCGAGCCGCTCGGCGTCGTCGGCGTCGTCACGCCGTGGAATTTTCCAGCGGCCATGCTGACCCGCAAGGCGGCTGCCGCGCTTGCCGCCGGTTGCACCATTGTCGCGCATCCTTCCTCGGAAACGCCGCTGTCCGCACTGGCGCTGGCCGAGCTCGGCGAGCGCGCCGGCGTGCCGGCAGGCGTGTTCAACGTCCTCACCGGCAAGGCTTCGACCATCGTTGGGCGGATGTGCGAAGATCCGCGCGTCCGCGCCATGAGCTTCACCGGCTCGACCGAGATCGGCAGGTTGATCGCCGCGCAGAGTGCGCCGACGATGAAGCGTCTGGTGATGGAACTCGGCGGTCATGCGCCGCTGATCGTCTTCGCCGACGCAGATCTCGACAAGGCTGTGGCCATTGCGGTCGACGCCAAATTCGCGACCTCCGGCCAGGACTGCCTCGCCGCCAACCGCATCTATGTCCAGCGTCCGCTATACGATCGGTTCTGCGCTGCTTTCGCCAGACGCGTCGAGGCATTGCGGGCCGGCAATGGCCTCGCTGACGACACCGAAATCGGACCCTTGATGCACGAACGCGCTGTCAAGAAGGTCGAGGAGCAGGTGGCCGATGCGCTCGCCAAAGGCGCGCGTTGCCTGACCGGCGGCAAGCGTCATCTGGCCGGGCCGCTGTTTTACCAGCCGACCCTGCTAGCCGATGTTGACGACGACGCCCTGATCATGCGCGAGGAGACCTTCGGTCCGGTCGCCGCCGTGACGCCCTTCGACAGCGAAGACGAAGTCGCCGCCCGCGCCAATGCCACCGAATACGGCCTCGTCGCCTATGTCGTGACTGAGAATGGCGGTAGGCAATTGCGCATGGGCCGGGCGCTCGACTATGGCATGGTCGCCATCAACCGCGTCAAGATCACCGGCGCGCCGGTCCCGTTCGGCGGCGTCAAGCAGTCCGGCATTGGCCGCGAGGGCTCGCGTCATGGGCTCGAAGCCTTTACCGATCTCAAATATCTCTGCCTCGACGTTGCGTAAGCCGCGCCCGACACATTTTCCTCAGGAGTAGAAAAATGCTCGACCAGTCAAACGAACTCGCCGCCTGGGATCGCGATCACTTCTTCCATCCCTCGACCCATATGGGAACGCATGCGCGTGGCGAGAGCCCGACGCGTGTGATCGCCGGCGGCGAAGGCGTCACCATCTGGGACAACAACGGGCGCAAGAGCATCGATGCCTTCGCCGGGCTCTATTGCGTCAATGTCGGTTATGGCCGCCAGAAGATCGCCGACGCCATCGCCGCGCAGGCCAAGAACCTCGCCTATTACCACGCCTATGTCGGCCACGGCACCGAGGCGTCGATCACGCTCTCCAAGATGATCATCGACCGCGCGCCGCAAGGCATGTCGAGGGTCTATTTCGGGCTCTCCGGTTCCGACGCCAACGAAACCAATATCAAGCTGATCTGGTACTACAACAACGTGCTCGGCCGGCCCGAGAAGAAGAAGATCATCTCGCGCTGGCGCGGTTATCACGGCTCCGGGATCATGACCGGATCGCTGACCGGCCTCGACCTGTTCCACAACGCCTTCGACCTGCCGCGTGCGCCTGTCCTGCACACCGAGGCGCCCTACTATTTCCGCCGCGCCGACCGCTCGCTGAGCGAAGAGCAATTTTCGCAATACTGCGCCGACAAGCTCGAGGAGATGATCCTCGCCGAAGGGCCGGAAACGGTCGCCGCTTTCATCGGCGAGCCGATCCTCGGCACCGGCGGCATCGTGCCGCCGCCGGCCGGCTACTGGGAGAAGATCCAGGCGGTGCTGAAGAAGTACGACGTGCTGCTGGTCGCCGACGAGGTCGTCACCGGCTTCGGCCGATTGGGTACCATGTTTGGCTCCGACCACTACGGCATCAAGCCCGACCTGATCACCATCGCCAAGGGCCTGACCTCGGCATATGCGCCGCTCTCCGGCGTCATCGTCTCCGACAAGGTCTGGCAGGTGCTCGTCCAAGGCTCCGACAAGCTTGGCTCGCTCGGCCATGGCTGGACCTATTCGGCGCATCCGATCTGCGTGGCCGCCGGCGTCGCCAACCTGGAACTGATAGACGAGATGGATCTGGTCAGGAACGCCGGCGAGACCGGCGCCTATTTCCGCGCCGAGCTGACGAAGGCCGTCGGCGGCCACAAACACGTCGGCGAGGTGCGCGGCGATGGCATGCTGGCGGCAATCGAGTTCGTCGCCGACCGGGACGACCGCGTGTTCTTCGACGCCTCGCAAAAGATCGGGCCGCAGATCGCGACCGCACTTGCGGCAAGCGGCGTCATCGGCCGCGCCATGCCGCAGGGCGACATTCTCGGTTTCGCGCCGCCGCTCTGCCTGACGCGGGAAGAGGCCGACATCGTCGTCTCCAAGACGGCCGATGCGGTGAAGAGCGTGTTTGCCAACGTCTGAAGAACCGACATGAATGCCATGACCAAGACCATCCCCGCCACCATGGCCGCCGTGCAGTTGATCGGGCACGGTGGGCCGGAAAAGCTCGTCTATCGCACCGACGTCAAAGTACCCTCGCCCGCCCCGGGCGAAGTGCTGGTCAAGGTCACCGCTTGCGGGATGAACAACACCGATGTCTGGGTGCGCCAGGGCGCCTACGGCACTGAGGAGGATGCAGCCGCCGTGTCGACATGGCGGCGGCAAGGCAACACACTGACCTTCCCGCGTATCCAGGGCACCGACACGGTCGGCAACATCGTCGCCGTCGGCGACGGCGTGTCGCCGGCCCGCATCGGCGAACGGGTGATGGTCGATTTCTCCATCTACAATCGTGACGACGATTCATTGGCCGACATCGACTATATGGGCCACGGCCGCGACGGCGGCTATGCCGAATACCAGGCCGTGCCGGCCGAGAATGCCCATGTCGTCAGCACCGACCTGACCGACGTCGAACTTGCCACATTCTGCTGCGCCTATCTCACCGGCGAGCAGATGTTGGAACGCGCCGCATTGAAAGCCGGCGAGCGTGTGCTGGTCACCGGCGCCTCGGGCGGCGTCGGCTCAGGCATCGTGCAGCTGGCGCGGGCACGCGGCGCCATTCCCTATGCCATTGCCGGCAAGGGCAAGGAACAGGCGGTGCGTGATATCGGCGCCGAGGCGGTGATCACCCGTGGCGTTGCCGATCTGCCGGCCGCCGTCAGCGCTGCGACCGAGGGCCAGCCGATCGACGTGGTGGCCGATCTGGTCGGCGGCGCGATCTTCAACGACCTCCTGCGGATCTTGAGGCCGGAAGGCCGCTACACCACGGCTGGTGCAATTGCCGGCCCGGTCGTGCAGCTGGATCTGCGCACCATGTATCTGAAACAGCTGCAACTGCATGGCTCAAGCCAGGGCACGCGGGCGGACTTCCGCCGCATCGTGCGCTACATCGAGGAGAAGAAGATCCGGCCGCTGGTCGGCGGCGTCTACAAGCTGTCCGATTTCCATCGCGCCCAGGCCGATTTCATGGCCAAGGACTTCGTCGGCAAGCTGGTCGTCGTGCCGGACGCGGTCGGGGTCGCTAAATAGCGCGATCAGCTTGGCGATCGGACCTGCTTGACGGCAGCCTCGAGCGACCGTTCAAACGCGTCGATCACCTGGTCGACCTGCGGCTCGGTGATAATCAGCGGCGGGCAGAAAGCCAGCGCATCGCCCATATTGCGCGAGATGACGCCGTTCTGCTGCATGAACCCGTTGACGAGCCCGCCCAGCGCCCCGACCGTGCCCCACGGCGCCTTGTTTGGCTTGTCGCCGACCAGTTCGACCGCCGCGATCAGGCCGATGCCGCGCACCTCGCCGACAAGCGGGTGCGAAGCGAGCGTGCGCAGCCGCTTCTGCATATGCGCACCGACCGTGCGCGCATTGCCGACGAGATCGCGCTCCTCGATCAGCTTCAGGTTCTCGAGCGCGACCGCTGCCGCAACAGGATGGCCGCCGCCGGTAAAGCCGTGGCCGAAGGTGCCGATACGATTGCTTTCGTCGGCGATCGGCTCGAAGACCTTCTCGTTGATCAGCAGGGCCGAGATCGGCAAATAGGAGGAAGAGATCTGCTTTGACAGCACCATGATGTCGGGCCTGATACCGAAGGCCTGCGAGCCGAACATCTCACCTGTTCGGCCAAAGCCGCAGATCACCTCGTCGGCGACGAGCAGGATGTCGTATCTCGACAGCACCGCCTGTATCTTCTCCCAGTAGCCGGCCGGCGGAACGATGACGCCGCCGGCACCCATGATCGGTTCGCCGAAGAAGGCGGCGATCGTTCCCGGTCCTTCGGCGAGGATCAGCTTTTCCAGCTCGTCGGCGAGCCGGCTCGAAAACTGCTCTTCGCTTTCACCCGGCAGCGCCTCGCGCCAATGGTGCGGCGTCGAGGTGTGCAGCACATTGGCGATCGGCAGATCGAAGGAGATGTGGTTGTTGGGCAGGCCGGTCAGGCTCGCCGAGGCGATGGTGACGCCGTGATAGCCCTTCTTGCGGCTGATGATCTTCTTGCGCGCCGGCTGGCCGAGCGCATTCGACCTGTACCAGATCATCTTCATGGCCGTATCGTTCGCCTCGGAGCCGGAATTGGTGAAATACGCCTTGCTCATCGGCACCGGCGCCATCTGCACCAGTCTCTCGGCGAGATCGATCAGCGGCGAATGCGATTTGGAGCCGAAGTCGTGATAGTAAGGCAGCTTCGACATTTGCCGTACTGCCGCATCGACCAGCCGCTTCTCCGAAAAACCGACCGCGACGCTCCAAAGCCCGGCCATCGCCTCGATATAGCGGTTGCCAGCAAGGTCCTCGACATAGATGCCGTCGCCCTTCTCGATAATGAGCGGCCCCGACTCCTGATGCTTGCGCGCATTCGTATAGCCATGCATGTGAAAGCTTATGTCGCGGGCTTCGGGAGAATTCGGTCGTGCGTCCATGACGGCTCCTGTGCTGCACGCGGAACAGTCCTGCCGCCGGTTCGGCTCGGCAGGTCCCCGTGCATTATGCCGTTTGATGCATCTTTCTCGAACGGTATAGTGTCAAGCGCTTTCGACAGGGCCAGCGGATGGATGGACGCATGAAGAACTTCGGCTTGACCTGACCGTGGACCACGTCGACTGTATTGTCGCCGGCGCCGGCGTTGTTGGCCTGGCGATCGCGCGAGAGATGGCGCAGCGCGGCATCGATACGCTGGTCCTGGAAGCCGAGAGCGCTATCGGCACCGGGACAAGTTCGCGCAATTCCGAGGTCATCCATGCCGGCCTCCATTATCCGGTTGGATCGCTGAAGGCCCGGTTCTGCGTGGCCGGCCGGGAAAGACTCTATCGCTATTGCGAGGAGCGGGCGATCCCGCATTCGCGCTGCGGCAAGCTCATCGTTGCCACAAGTGCCGAACAGGAGCCGGTGCTCGCCTCAATCCGCGCCAATGCACGCACTTGCGGCGCCGGCGACCTGGTGCCGTTGCGCGAAGCCGAGGCGCATGCGCTGGAGCCCAGCCTCAAGTGTACGGCGGCGTTGCTGTCACCCGCCACCGGGATCATCGACAGCCATGCCCTGATGCTTGCCTTGCTGGCTGATGCCGAGGCGCACGGGGCGGCACTCAGCCTCAACACCCGCGTCGTCTCCGGCCGCATCGAAGCGGGCCGCGTCGTGCTCGAGACGGTGGACGCTGCCGGCGGCGAGCACTTCGAGATCGCCACTCCGCGCTTCGTCAATGCCGCCGGGCTTGGCGCTGCAGCACTTGCCGGTTCGCTTGAAGGGCTCAATCAGCAATTCGTGCCAAAGCTCCATTATGCCAAGGGCAATTATTTTTCGGTGGTCGGCCAGACGCCCTTCTCGCGATTGGTCTATCCGGTGCCCGAACCCGGCGGGCTCGGTGTTCATCTAACGCTCGATCTCGACGGCGTCACCCGCTTCGGGCCGGACGTCGAATGGACCGATCAACTCGACTATCGCGTCGACCCAGCTCGTGGCGAGCGCTTCTACAGCGAGATCCGCAAATACTGGCCGGACCTGACCGATGGCAGCCTGCAGCCCGCTTACAGTGGCATCCGGCCAAAACTGTCCGGTCCCGGTGAGGCCAATGCCGACTTCGTCATCCAGGACGTGGCGGTGCACGGCGTGGATAGCCTGGTCAACCTGTTCGGCATCGAAAGCCCCGGTCTGACCTCCTGCCTGGCGATTGCCGACCATGTCGCGCGGCGCCTCGCGCCGAAGTTGTAGCGTGCGGCGCCCCGCGCCACGATCTGCATTGTATCAGGGCGCATTGCGTGAACTTTCAGACACAAGTCGCCTATGAGGCACATCGCGCACTTGCAGCCCGCTCCGCGCTCTGATTCCCTGCATTCTGGGCTGTCCTGATTCGCACTGCCCGGTTCAAAGTTTTCGCAGTGCGCCCGGGACAAGCTTCCAGCGACCACTCGGCGTATCCAGGGAGAACGGCAATGAACACCGCGGCGAGGCCGGTAATCTCGGAAATGAGGCCCAAGATCACCGTCGTCGGGGTCGGCGGCGGTGGCGGCAACGCCGTCAACAACATGATCGCCGAAGGCCTGCAGGGCGCGGAATTCATCGTCGCCAACACCGATGCCCAGGCCCTTGCCATGTCGAAGGCAACGAGGCTGATCCAGTTGGGCGCTCATATCACCGAAGGTCTGGGCGCCGGGTCCCTGCCCGAGGTCGGCCGTGCCGCGGCCGTGGAATCCATCGACGAGATCATGGATCACCTTGCTGGAACGCATATGTGCTTCGTGACCGCCGGCATGGGAGGCGGAACCGGCACCGGTGCCGCGCCTGTTATAGCGCAGGCGGCGCGGGCAGCCGGAATACTGACCGTCGCCGTCGTTACCAAGCCATTTGTCTTCGAAGGCAGGCGCCGCATGTACGCTGCCGATGAGGGCATCGAGCGCCTGCGCGAAAGCGCCGATACTGTCATCGTCATCCCCAACCAGAACCTGTTCAGAATCGCCGACGCCAGAACCACGTTCGCCGACGCCTTCGCCATGGCCGATCGGGTCCTCTATGCGGGCGTCGGCTGCATTACCGATCTGATCGTGAAGGAAGGCCTGATCAATCTCGACTTCGCCGATGTAAAGTCGGTGATGCGCGACATGGGCCGCGCCATGATGGGGACCGGCGAGGCAGCCGGAGAAGGCCGCGCCAAGAAGGCGGCGGAAGCGGCAATCGCCAACCCGCTGCTAGATGAAGCTTCGATGATGGGCGCCAAGGGCGTCCTTGTCTCGATATCGGGCGGCATGGACATGACGCTGTTCGAGGTCGACGAAGCCGCTACCCGCATCCGCGAGGAGGTCGACAACGATGCCGACATCATCGTCGGCGCCATCTTCGACAAGGCACTCGCCGGAAAATTCAGGGTGTCGGTCGTGGCGACCGGTTTGCGGCGTGGCCTGGAGATTCCCCTGCTGGCGGAACCGGAAGTTCGCATGAACTGAACGCGTATCGCTGCAACTCGCTCAGCCGGCTGCCAGCCTCGCGTCACCAGGGCCGCGCGCCGTCGATGACTTCCATGGCACGTACAGCGAAACGGCCGGCCAGCGGTGCCACATCCGCCGCATCGGCCGCAACCGCGCTGCCGGCAAGCACGCGGTCGGCGATGCCGACGAAGATCACCGCAAAGCGGAACATGGCAAACGCCAGATGGAACCGCTGCAGCGGCGCCGTCGGCACGGCGTGGGCGAAGTAATGATCGAGGAATTCGCGTTGTGTCGGAATCCCGAGCGCTGCCTGATCAAGGCCGAGGATGCCGCCATATTCGTCTGATGAGGAATGCCAGGGCATCGAACAAAAACCGAGATCGGCAAGCGGATGGCCGAGGGTCGATAACTCCCAATCGAGTATGCCGATCACCTCGGGCCGCTCGGGATGGAAGATCAGATTGCCGAGACGGAAATCGCCATGCGCGATCGAGACGTGGCCGTCATCCGGCGGAAGATGTCGCGGCAGCCATTCGGCGACGGCTTCGAGCGCGGCAATGCGTTCGCTCGGCGATTCCCGCAACTGTCTGGTCCAGCGCGCGATCTGTCGTTCAAAGTAATTTCCGGGACGGCCATAATCGCCGAGCCCGACCTCTTCCGGCAGGACGGCGTGCAACTTCGCCAGCGCCTCGGCCATGCCGAAATAAATGCCGCGCCGCTCGTCCCGCGCCAGTCCCGGCAACGAGCCGTCGTGGAACACCCGGCCGCCGAGCCGCTGCATCAGATAGAACGGCGTGCCGAGCGGCTCGTCGCCGTCGTGAAAGAGCACCGGCCGCGGCACCGGCACCTTTGTCGACGCTAGCGCCTCGATCACCCGGTACTCGCGATCGACGGCATGGGCGCCGCGCAGGATCGGTCCCGGGGGTTTCTTGCGCAGCACCATGCGGCGGCCGCCATAGTCGACGAAATAGGTCGGATTGGATTGGCCGCCGACGATCCGCTCAAGCGACATCTGGCCATCGCCAAAATGCGCTCTCAGAAAATCCTCCAGGCGTACTGGATCGAAATCCATCCTCATTGCCGGCTCAGCGGTTCCCGCCGCCACCTGTTTCGTCTTGCGTGCCGGCTTCGACATGCCAGCGCCAGAAGCCTGTACCTTCCTCGTTGAGAAAGCGGTTGAGCACCATCTTGTGGACCTCGTCGGCGCCGTCGACCAGGCGAGCCTGGCGGGCGTAGCGGTAGATCCATTCGAGTACAGTGTCTTTCGAATAGCCGCGGGCGCCGTTGATCTGGATCGCCACGTCGGCGGCGTCATGCAGCACGTTGGCGACCTGGATCTTGGCCATGGAGACCTCCTTGCGGGCAAAGCCGCCGCGGTCGAGTTCCCAGGCCGCCTTCATCACCAGCAGCCGCCCGATCTCGATGCGCATGGAAAGGTCGCCGAGCATCAGCTGGATACTCTCGCGGCCGGCCAAAAGCTGCCCGAAACCGCTGCGCTCGGCGGCATAGGCGCGCGCGATTTCGATGCAGCGCTTGGCAAGACCGAGCCAGCGCATGCAATGGGTGAGCCGCGCCGGACCGAGCCGGACCTGTGTAACCATAAGGCCGCTGCCTTCACCGGCAAGCACGTCCTCGACCGGGACTTCAAGGCCGTCGAATTCCAGCTCGCAATGGCCGCCATGTTCTTCCGGTCCCATGATCTCGATGCGCCGCAGGATCCGCCAACCCGGCTGGTCCTTGTGGAACAGCAAGGCCGAAAGGCCGTGACGCGGATTGTCCGAAGTGCGCGCTATGAGAATGAAATGGCTCGCCTCTTGCGCCCCGGTGATGAACCATTTGCGGCCTTTGACGACGTATCTGTCGCCGCGCCGTTCGGCTCTGGTCGAGATCATCGATGGGTCGGAGCCGCCCCCCGGATGCGGTTCCGTCATTGCAAAAGCCGAGCGCACCTTTCCCTCGACGATCGGCTTCAGCCATCTTTGTTTCTGCTCCGGCGTCCCCAGCCGTTCCAGCACCATCATGTTGCCGTCATCGGGGGCCGCGGAATTGAATACGACCGGACCGAAGATCGAGCGGTTCATCTCTTCATAGCAGACGGCCATATCCACCTTGGAAAGGCCGGCCCCGCCGGTCTCGGGTTTCAGCTGCAGGCACCACAGGCCGGCTGCTTTCGCCTTGCCCCGCAGCGTTTCGAGCAGCGGCAGCGCAATATTGCCATGGCCGTCATAACAAGCCTTGTCTGCCTCGAGCGGCAGGATCTCGCGCTCGACGAAGTCGGCGATCCGGCTGCGGAAGGCCTCGGTGCGGACGGAAATGTCGAAATTCATGGCGCTCACAAGGATGAAACGAGATGCCGCCATCGGCTCAGATGGTCGCGCCGGTAGTGTAACTGCCGTCGTTGACTGGGAGCAACAGCAGTGCGCCGGGCCCTCATTTCGCAGTGCAAAGCCGCCCGGATCGATATGAATCGATGCCTGCGGGCGTGCTACCGATCCCGGTCGTTCCTACGGATTTTGACCCGGCCACTTCTTCGGATTGAAGGTGGGAGAGCGCACTGGCCCAGGCCCGAAGGGGACGCCATTCCTATGCTCAGGCCGCCCGAACGCTGCGCGCTCCACGCGCCCAGGCCGGCAGCCAATCGCCATGCGCAACCAGCAAATCATCGACCAGCGACCATATCTGGTCGAGGTCGAGCTCAGCCGCCGTATGCGGGTCCATCATCGCCGCGTGATAGATGTGCTCGCGGTTCTCGGTCATCAGCGCCTGGACCGTCAGCTCCTGGACGTTGATATTGGTGCGGATCAGCGCGGTGAGCTGCACCGGCAGGTCGCCGATGAACGTGGGTTGAATGCCGGAGGCGTCGACGAGGCATGGTACCTCGGCCGCGCAATTATATGGCAATGACGTGATGCAGCCATTGTTGCGGACGTTGCCGTAGATCACCGACGGCTCGCCGGTCCAGACCGAGTTCATGATCGAGGACGCATATTCCTTCGACTGCTCCACTTCGATCTTGTCAGCCGAGCGATAGGCTTCCGCTTGCCCCTTCCAGCGTTCGATCTGCTCGATGCAGCGCTTCGGGTATTCGTCGAGCGGGATACCAAATTTCTCGATCAGATCTTCGCGCCCGTCCTTGATGAAATAGGGCGTGTATTCCGCGAAATGTTCGGAGCTCTCGGTGACGAAGTAACCGAGGCGCTTCAGCATCTCGTAGCGCACTCTGTTTGGGCAGCGCGGGTTCCACCCCGGCTTCGGCGCCCGCCCTTCGCTGTAGGCGCGCAGCAGATCCGGATAGAGGTTGCGGTAGGAGCCGTCCGGCTGGCGATGCTCGAACTTCAGGTAGAAGGCCATGTGGTTGATGCCGGCCGAGCGGTAGCGAATCTCCTCGTAGGGAATGTCGAGATCATGCGCCAGTTCCATCGCCGTGCCTTGCACCGAATGGCAGAGGCCGACCTGCTTGATATCGGGATATTTCTCCGCGATGGCCCAGGTGTTGATCGCCATCGGGTTGACATATTGCAGCATGATCGCCTGCGGGCAGACGGCGAGCATGTCCTCGCAGATCTTCCAGAGATGCGGCACGGTTCTCAAGCCTCGCATGATGCCGCCGACACCGAGCGTATCGGCGATGGTCTGGCGCAGCCCGTATTTCTTCGGAACTTCGAAATCGGTCACCGTGCAGGGCTCGTAGCCGCCGATCTGGAAGGCGACGACGACGAAATCGGCGCCCGCCAGCGCCTTGCGCTGGTCCGAATAGGTTTCGGCTTTGGCCTTGACGCCAAGCGTCGAGATCAGCTTGCCGACGACGATTGCGCTTTCCTCGAGCCGTTGCGGATTGATGTCCATCAGCGCGATCGTCGAGCCGGATAAAGCCGGACGCTGCAATATGTCGCCGACGATGTTCCTCATGAACACCGTCGAGCCAGCTCCGATGAAAGCGACCTTGGGATTTCTTGCCACAACGACCTCCGGCATAAGCAATCAGGCTACCTCGAAAGCGGCTTTGACCAGCCGTTCGGTGTAAGCGGTTTTGGGATGGGACAGGACTTCGTCGACCGGCCCCTCTTCGACGATCTTGCCGTGCTGCATGACGATGACGCGATGGCACAGCGCCCGCACGACCTTGAGATCGTGCGAGATGAAGATGTAGCTCAGGCCCCGTTCGCGCTGCAGCTTGCGCAGCAATTCGATGATCTGCGCCTGGACCGAGAGATCCAGCGCCGATGTCGGCTCGTCGAGTACGATGAATTCTGGTTCGAGCGCGACGGCGCGGGCAATTGCGATACGCTGGCGCTGGCCGCCGGAAAACTCGTGCGGGAAGCGCGACAGGATATCGCCGGGCATGCCGGCGCTGATCAGCGCCTCGCGCACCCGCTCGATCCGATCGTTCCTGGTGGCGCCGATGCGGTTGACGACCAGCCCTTCCTCGATGATTTGGCCGATCGTCATGCGCGGGTTGAGCGACGAGAACGGATCCTGGAAGACGACCTGCATGCGCGACCGCAACGGCCGCATTTGCGCGCGCGAACAGCCATGGATCGGCTGGCCATCGAAATAGATCTCGCCGCTGTCCGTGGTGTTGAGCCTGAGCAACGCCTCGCCGAAGGTAGTCTTGCCCGATCCGGATTCGCCAACGAGACCCAGCGTCTCGTGCCGCCGAAGGGTCAGGCTGAGGCTGTCGACGGCGACGAGTTCGCGCAGGTCCGGCCTCATGAACGTGCCATGCCGCAGCATGAAAGAGACGCGCACATTCCTAGCTTCAAGAATGACGTCGGCGCCTTCCGGCAACGGATTGGCCTGGCCGCGCGGCTCGGAGGCAAGCAGATGACAGGTGTAGGGATGCTGCGGATCGGCAAACAGCTTCTCCGTCACATTGTGCTCGCGCATCTCGCCATGCTGCATGACGTAGACATAGTCGGAGAACTGCCGCACCACGGTCAGGTCGTGCGTGATCAGGATCACCGCCATGCGCAGTTTCTTCTGCAGGTTGCGGATGAGATTGAGGATCTGCGCCTGAACCGTAACGTCGAGCGCCGTCGTCGGCTCGTCGGCGATCAGCACATCGGGATCGTTGGCCAGCGCCATGGCGATCATCACACGCTGGCGCTGACCGCCGGAAAGCTGGTGCGGGTATTGCTTCAGCCGCGCCTTGGGTTCAGGAATCTGCACCTGTTGCAGCAGCTCGAGCGCTCTTGCTTCGGCCTGCCTGCGGCTCATCTTGCGATGCACCCGTATCGCCTCGACGATCTGGCTGCCGATCGTGTAGATCGGGTTGAGCGAACTCATCGGCTCCTGAAAGATCATCGAGATGCGGTCGCCCCGCAGTTTGCGCCGCGCACGCTCGGAAAATTTCAGGATGTTCGCCCCATTGTATTCGACGGTCGATTTCGGCGACACGACCGCGCGCTTCGACAACAGCCCCATGACGGTGCGCGCCGTCACCGACTTGCCCGATCCGGATTCGCCGACAATGGCGATCGTCTCGCCGCGATAGAGCTGGAAGGAGATGTCCTTGACGGCTTCGACCATGCCGTGCTCGACCTTGAAATCGACGGCAATGTTGCGGGCATCGATGACCGGGTTTTCCGAACGGCCGTCATGGTCGAGCCGGACAGGCGGTGCGAAGGATTTGACGAGCGCGTGTTGCATCATGTCACGCTCAATAAGGATCGACCGCATCGCGAAGTCCATCGCCAAGCGCGTTGAACGCGAAGACGGTGACAAGCACGAAGCCGACCGGTGAGAGGATCCAGGGATAGGTGCCGATGACCGAATAGGTCGCGGTGTCCTGCAGCATCAGGCCCCAGGAGATCAGCGGCGGCTTCACTGCGAAGCCGAGAAAACCGAGGAAGGATTCGAGCAGGACCACGCTGGGGATTGCCAACGTGACCGCAACGATCACGTGGCTCATCACATTTGGAAAAATGTGTTGCATGATGATGCGGCCATCTGTGGCGCCGACCGCCATCGCCGCACGAACGTAGTCGATCCGCGCCAGTGCCAAGGTCTTGCCGCGCACTTCGCGCGACATCTGCGCCCAGCCGAGTGCCGACATGACAACGATTACGAAGGCCAGGAAGACATTCGTCGGCGCCGTCACCGGAACCAGCGAGGTCAGCGCCAGATAAAGCGGCAATTGCGGAAATGCGAGCACCAGTTCGACGAAGCGCTGGACCCAGACATCGAATGTGCCGCCGAAATAGCCCGACACCATGCCGACCGTCGTGCCGATCACGGTGACGATGAAGACCACGGTCAATGCGATCATCAACGAGATGCGCGAACCATAGATCGCACGCGCCAGCACATCGCGGCCGAATTTGTCGGTGCCAAGGAAGTGGACCGGCTGGCCGTCGGTCGAGCCGAAGAAGTGCCGGTTCGCGGGAAGCAGGCCGAGCAGTCTGTACTCCGCTCCCTTGACGAAGAAGCCGAGCAGCCGCGGATGGTCGTAGTCCGGTCCGACGACGGGTTGGAAGGTAACCGGGTCGAGGTCTTCCGAATCCGTCAGGGCATAGACGCGTGGCTGGAAGACGAAGTTGCCGTCCTTGTCATGGAAGCTCATCATCTGCGGCGGGGCAAAGCCGACATCGGTCACCTTGGGATCCATCGGTGCGAAGAAGTCGGCAAAGACCGCCAGCAGCACCAGAAACGCGACCAGGATGAGCCCGGCCATGCCGGTCCAGGACCGTTTCAGGCGGCGCCAGACGAGTGCGATGTAGCTCTCATTGCCGCGCGGCTTGATCTTGGCCGATTCCTCGGCAAGTGGCGGCAGCGAGGGCTCGAACGCAAGCATCTCAGGACCCTGCATATTGGCGTACACGCGGGTCGAGCATGACGAGCAGCATGTCGGCGATGATGTTGCCGACGATCAGCGTTGCCGACAGCACCATCATGAAGGTCGCCGTGACATAGACGTCGCCGACCGCCATCGAGCCAACGATCGCCGGGCCGACGGTCGGCAGGGCAAAGATGATCGCGGTCTCAATCTCGCCGGTCAGCATATAAGGCAGCACCACACCCTGATACATGACCAGCGGATGCAGCGCATTGGGCACGGCATGACGCATGACCACCGCACCGCCGCTGAGGCCCTTGGCGCGAGCGGTTTCGACATATTGCGCGTTCAGCGTGTCGAGCAGATTGCCGCGCATCACCCGCATGTTGTAGGCGAGCCCGCCGAAGGTGGCGATTGCGACAACCGGCCAGACATGCCGGACGAGATCGACGAACTTCGCCCAGGACCACGGCGCCCCCCCAAATTGCGGCGAAAAGAAGCTGCCGATCTCGGAGACGTTGAACTGGAAGACCAGCAGATAGACGATGATCAGCGCCATCAGGAAGCGCGGTACCGTCATTCCGAGAAAGGAAATCGCTGATAGCGTACTGTCGATCCAGCTGTACTGCCGGGTCGCCGCCCAGATACCAAAGCCGATGCCCAGCACCGAAGCCAACAGGTGGCAGACAAGCGCAAGCAGCAGCGTGCGCGGCAGCCGCTCGCCTACCACGTCGGCGACGGGCTTGTTGTAATACAGGCTGTGGCCGAAATCGCCGCGGGTGACGATGCCGGCGATCCAGTTCAGGTATTGGAGCGGAACCGGCTTATCGAGGCCATGCTCCACGCTGTAAGCCTTCGCCTGGGCGTCGGCCTCGGCAAAGGAGGCTCCACCCTGGTTGATAAGCTGCAAGCGAATGTAATCGGCATAGTTACCCGGCGGTGCCTGGATGATCGCGAAGGTAACCACGCTCAAAATGGCGAGAACCGGTATTGCGGATGCTATGCGCATAAGCAGAAATCGCAGCATCGACCGTTCTTCTCCTCGCTCAGGTTCTCAGTTATGCCTCACCGCTGGCTTTGTCCCGGCCGCGCCAGCAGCGCGGCCGGTAATTTTCAAGTCAGGGAGGAAACTCAGTTCGTCGGACCCCTGTCGCCGGGCTTTCCGGGAAGCTGTTCGGGAAACAGTTCATATTTCTGCTGCTTGTCGGCAGCAACAAAGACCCGCTCGCGGACGATCGAATCCTCGGCCCAGTTGAACATGAAGATCGGCGTGCCCTGCGGAATGTTCGAAAAGCGCTTGTTGATGATCAGAGCGCCGGGATATTCGGTCAGACCGACATTGTAGACGTGCTCGGTCGAGATCTTCTGGAACTGTTTCATCAGGCTGGCGCGCTGGTCATTGTCTGACGAGGAAACAAACTTGTTGACGATGTCGACAAGGTCCTTCTCGAACGGCATCAGATCGACCTGGCCGTTTTCCGGAGCGCGGTGGTTCCAGCTAGTGCGTGGGCCGACCGGCGCCAGTTGCTCGGTGTTCTGCACGACCGAGGTGAGCTCTGTTTCGTTGCGCCTTATCAGCCAGTCGAAGCGACCGGAGTAATTGGCCTGATCGCGCTGGGTACCGTTCAACCCGTTCAGGACAACGCGAATACCTAACTTCTCCATCTGACCGACGACGCCCTCCGCGAGGCTCTTGTCGGTGGTGTAGTCGTTGTTGACCAGCATCACGATCTCGACATTCTTGCCGCCGGCGGTGCCGGCAGGAAAATTGACGAAGCCGTCGCCGTCCGTGTCCTTCAGGCCTGCCTTGGCGAGTTCCGCCTTGGCGCCTTCGAGATCGAAGGGGTAGTAGACCGTCGACTTCCGGTCGTAGAAGCTCGTGCCCGAGGAGAAGCCGCCTGGATAGATGGCAGTGAACGGACCCTTGACCAGCGAGTCGCCGAGCGCCTTGCGGTCGAGCGCCATGGTGACGCCCTTGCGGAAATCCTCGTTGCGGTTCAGCTCGCGTATCGCCTGTCCGCGCTCGTCGGGGTTGCCCCAGCCATTGGCCGAGAAATTCATGCGCAGATTATAGCCGATCAACCGCGGGCCGAAGGCAAGCCGTGCCGGTGCGTCCTTTTGCGCCGCGCGCTTCAGCGAGGCGACGAAGTTCTCCGGCTGCTCCAGATTGGAGAAGTCGCCCGCCCCCGAGACCGCCTGAACGTCGCGATCGGCCCAGGTCGACAATTTGTAGTGCAGTTCATTGAGATACGGCAGCTGGTTGCCCTTCTCGTCGACCTTCCAATAGTACGGATTGCGCCGCAGGACGATGATGTCGTCGGGGCGGTATGCCACCGGCACCCAGGCACCCATCACCGGCATGTTCATATATTCCGGCGGGAAGGCGTTCTTGAACTGCTCGTAGGTGTTCTTCGAATATTTCGGATGCTGCGGCTTAAGGATATGCGACGGGCCGGGGCAAAAGGTGCCGTAAGCCATGGCGTAGAGATATTGCTTCGGAAAGGCGTCCTTGAAGGTCCACTCGACGGTGTAGTCGTCGATTTTCTTCAACGTCGTGCCGACGCCGAAGGTCTCCTGCGTCGCGCCGTTCAGCGGCGAGACATTAGGGTCGATCACCTCGTCGTCCCAGTAGAACATCACATCGTCGGCGTTGAACGGAACGCCGTCAGACCATTTCGCGCCCTCGACCAGATGCATCGTCAGCGTGTGGCCGTCCTTCGACCAGTCCCAGCTCTTGGCGAGGTTAGGCAGCGGCTCCGTGTCCTTGGCCTCGACCTGGAAAAGCGGTGCGGTGCGCGTCAGGCATTCGGAAAGGCCGATGTCGATACCGCCCCAGCCTTGCGTCTGGCCCGCGCCGTAGTTCCAGCCCTCCGGTCGGCCGCCGATGACATGGCGCATCGTATCGCCGTAGACGCCGATGCCGTCCGGCATGTTGCCGGTCTTGAAGACCAGCGGCTCCTTCGGCAGCCGGTCCTTGACGGGCGGCAGCTTGCCTGCCTTGACGTATTTGTCGGTAACCCAATCGGGCTCGTGGTATTCCGGAAGTGCCTTGAACTCCAGGATCGAGTCGCGCGCGACGTATTTGATCTTTCCCTCGGCGGGAAATTGCGCGGGCACCGGCGGCACGGTCGGCTCGGATGCATACGCGTTCAGCGCCGAGGCCGAGACGCTAAGCGCCAGCCCGGCGAGAATGCCAATGTTTCGAAAATTCCTCATCGTCTCTCCTCCCTGTTGTTCAGGAGCGCGTTGACGCTGCTCCATCTCTCCTCGAACAATGTACAGACGGGTGCGGAAAATCCTCCCGAAAGCTCGCCGCGATCCGTCCTGGCGAAATTCAGACGGCCTGCTTGAGAGCCGTTTTTTCCGCACGTAGTTCCTCGATCGAACGCACGTCGCGCCGCGCCGCACCCGCCCATTCGCGGGTCTTGACCCTGGATTTCGAAAGCCGTTCCTTCGCGGCCGGCACCGCATCGGCATATTGAGGCAGCCAGCGGGCCTGGGCGACGACCATCTCGTCCACCATTTGCCAAACCTCTTCCGGCGTCGAAACCGCGCCGACCAGCGGGTCGTGCAGGACCGCGAGCTTAAGCAGGTCGATATCGCCGGAGATTGCAGCATGAACCGACATGCGCTGGACGTTGATCGAGGAAATGCAGGTGGCAGCGCAGGCCTCCGGCAGCGTGATGCCGGCCGCCATGTTGATGCCGAAGCGATCGACGAAGCCGGGCGACTCGATGATGGCGTCCTGTGGCAGGTTGGTGATGATGCCGTTGTTCTTGACGTTGAAATGGCCGCGATAAACGCGGTTCGTCTCCAGCGCCTCGAGAATATGGCTGGCATGCTCGTTGGAGCGCTTGGCGGGATCGATCGGCCTGGCGGCGGATTCCAGAAATTGCGGGAACTCGGTTTCGAACCAGTTGCGTGTTTCGGTCGAATAACGAAGGTAGCCGCCGGTCTCGCCGTGGATCCAGTCGGACATGTCGATCCAGCGGGTGATTTCGTCCGGCCGCTTGCGATACCAGGGCAGGTATTCGGAAAGGTGGCCGTTGCTTTCAGTCGAATAGACGCCGAAGCGCTTCAGGACGTCGATGCGCAGCTTTTCCTGCTGCGAATAGACCGGATGCGCCTCGAAGGCGGCAACCAGCTCGTCCTTGCCGATCTTGCGGCCGTTGAGACGCAGGTCGATGAACCAGGTCTGGTGATTGATGCCGGAGCAGACGTAGTCGAGCTCGGTGCGCGACTTGGCGCCGAGCACTTCGGCGATCTGGTCGGCGCCATGCTGGACGCCGTGGCAGAGGCCGACGGTATCGACCCTGCCATATTCGATCGCCGCCCAGGTGTTCATGGCCATCGGATTGGCGTAGTTCAGGAATTTCGCCCCAGGCTCGGCGACTTCGAGGATATCCTTGCAGAAATCGAGGATCACCGGAATGTTGCGCTGGCCATAGAGGATGCCGCCGGCGCAGATCGTGTCGCCGACGCACTGGTCGATGCCATACTTCAACGGAATGCGGATGTCGTCCGCATAGGCTTCGAGACCGCCGACGCGAACGCAGCTGATGATGTAGCGGGCACCCTCGAGGGCAGCACGGCGGTCGGTCGTTGCCGTAACCTTGGTCGGCAGCCTGTTGAATTCGACGACCCTGTCGAGGATCGACTTGATCATCTGGAGGTTGCGCTCGCTGAGATCGGTCAATGCGAATTCAACATCCCTGAATTCAGGAACGCACAAAATGTCGGTGAAGAGCTTCTTGGTGAACCCGACGCTTCCCGCACCGATGATAGCGATCTTGAAACTCATCAGTCCTCACCTCGACCTGATCAAACGCTAGGGCAAAGGCGGCGAAAAGAAGCCTGGCCCGCCTGCCACGCTATGCAGGCTGGAATCCGGCACTTCCTCCCATCCGCTCTTTGACCGCGGTTTCTTTTGCTTTTCTCGAGGGATTATGCGCCTTATTCGGCACGCGACCAGAGAAGGATTATGCTTTTAGGGGTAATTTTGTGCTGCGGAACTTGATCGACATCGGCCCGGCGGGCAGGACGGTATCCCTGCCGCGCGGGCGCCAGCGCCTACACACCATGCCGACAAGCACCGGCTATGAAGTGCGCGAGAACGAGGTCTACGACTGGGATGGGCGCAAGCGCGGCCAGACGCCGTTTACCGTGCTCCAGCATTCGATCAGCGGCACCGGCCGATTGCGCTACGAGAACCGGAACTACCGCCTGCAAAAGGGCGACACTTTGCTGGTTCTCGTGCCGCACAACCACCGTTACTGGCTGGCCAGGGGCGAGCGCTGGGAGTTCTTCTGGATATCGATGAACGGCGAGGAGGCACTGCGCATCCACAAGTCGATCCTTGCTGCCGTCGGTCCGGTACTGCGGCTGCAGCCCTCGACGATCGATCATCTCGCCGATTGCAGCGTGCGCCTGATCACGGGCGCGGTCTCGCCGGGAGCCGCCTCGGCAGTCGCCTATGAAGCAGCCATGGCGCTCTACGACGATGTCTTCGGCTCGCATGCCGTCACCGACGACAAGAGCGCCATGCAGCCGGTCATCGATCACATCAAGGCCAATCTCGACAGGCCGCTCCGCGTTGCCGATCTCGCCGAGATCAGCGGCCTGAGCCGCGCGCATTTCTCGCGCTGCTTCGCCGAGAGCGAGGGACTTCCGCCCGCCGAATTCGTGCTGCAGCAGCGACTGCAGCGCGCGGCGAAGTTGCTGACGAAGGCCGATTTCCTGCCGGTCAAGGAAGTCGCCATCATGTGCGGCTTCGAGGATGCCAATTATTTTTCGAAGGTCTTCCGCCGCCTCTACGGCATCAACCCGACGCAGTTCCGCACTAACGGAATGTATGCCAGCCTGGGAACCGCCCGATAGCCCGATGGATTGGCACCGCGCTTGGCATCGGGTGCGGGAACGCTTTTGCTCCCCCTTGGTTTAGCACAAGAGAGCCTTGATCGCCGCTGCGGCAACCCAGTCTTGGCGGAGATCAGTCACAGATGTCAGGGGAGTGATCGATGAACAATCCCGATCCGAACAACCCGAATCCACTGCCGGACAATCCCAATCCTGAGCCGGCCCGGCCGCCTGCCCCGCCGGAGACGCCGCCGGGAGAACCTCCAGGCGTACCCCCTCCCTCGCCGGATCCAATTCCAACGCCGGACCAGGAGCCGATCGGAGTTCCTCCTGGCACGCCTTCCGAAATTCCTTCGGAACCGACCTTTCCCGGGCCGACCGCCTGAAGGGGCGGTCGGGTGGAAGATGGCAAGGGTGATTCCGGCGAAGCGCTCGAAACGGGTCCTGCCATGGAACGTTTTGCGCTGGCGCTCATTCACCCTTCCATCACGGAATTCGGCGGCGGGCCTGCAACCAGCGGAGGTCAAAATGAAAGTTGGCAACTGCATGACAAAGGACGTCGAGATCGCCAATCCGCAGCAAACCCTGCGCGATGCGGCAGAAATGATGGGGCGCCTCGACGCCGGCGCGATGCCGGTGGGCGAGAACGACCGGCTTGTCGGCATGGTAACCGATCGCGACATCGCAATCCGTGGCGTCGCCCAAGGCAAGACACCTGACGCCAAGGTACGGGAAGTGATGAGCACCGAGGTCAGGTATTGCTTCGAAGACGAAGACGCGGAGGATGTTCTGCGCAACATGGCTGACCTGAAAGTGCGCCGGTTGCCGGTGCTAAACCGCGACAAGCGCCTCGTCGGCATCGTTTCGCTGGGCGACCTCGCCACCAACAGCGAGACGGCGACAGCAGGTGAAGCGCTAAGCGGCATCTCGCAACCCGGCGGCGAGCATTCGCAAACGATACACTGACCGCGCAACCCCGGCCGGCCTTTGCTACGACCGAACCGCCGGCTGGATAGACGCCGGCCTGCCGGCGAAACTGTTCAGAGGCAAACTGGACTGCAACCCGACGAGGAGCGAGCCATGATTACTATGAAGGCCGTCCGTATCCACGATTTTGGCGGACCGGAGGTTCTTTCGCTGGATGCGGTTCCGTTGCCTCAGCCGCATGACGACGAGGTCACGCTCAAGGTCTACGCGGCAAGCGTCAATCCCGTCGACTACAAGGTTCGCGAGGGATCTTCGGGCGCGGATCTGCCCGTCACGCTCGGCCGCGACGTATCCGGCGTGGTGGAACTGTGCGGCACGCGGGCCCATACGCTGAAGAAGGGCGATCCGCTATATGCCATGCTCGGCAACGACCGCGGCGGCAACGCCGAATATGTCGTCGTCAAGGCAACGGAGGCGGCGGCGAAGCCGCAACGCTTAAGCCACACAGAAGCGGCCGCCGTGCCGCTTGCGGGCCTTACCGCGTGGCAAGGCCTGTTCGATCACGGCGGCCTCAAATCCGGGCACCGGGTCCTCATCCATGGCGGCGCCGGCGGCGTCGGTCATCTGGCGGTGCAGTTTGCAAAGGCCGCGGGCGCCTTCGTCGCGACGACCGTTTCCGCGCAGGATTTCAATTTCGTCCGCGCGCTTGGCGCCGACCAGGCGGTCGATTACAAGAACCAGCGCTTCGAGGAAGTTGTCGAGGACGTCGACCTCGTCTTCGACCTGGTAGGGGGTGAAACACAGGACCGCTCGTGGGACGTGCTCAAGCCTGGCGGGACGCTCGTCTCAACGCTTTCCGAACCATCAGCGGAGAAGGCCCGCCTGCATCGGGCTCGCGGCGTTTCCTATTTGACCAAGCCGAACGCGGCGCAGCTTGCCGAAATCAGCCGCCTCATCGACGCCGGGAAGGTCAGGCCGTTCGTGCAGGCAATCTATCCTCTCGAGGAAGTCGCCAAGGCCGAGGAACGGCTCGAAAAGCAGCACACGCGCGGCAAGATCGTGCTTCAGGTAGCCGCCTGAGCACTCGCCGAACAACAGGCCGCAGGCCAGTTTGCGGAGTGCTCGGACACAGGCCGTTTTCTGCAGCCCAGAAGCCCGGCGGCCGAGAGTTTGACACAGGACGGCGCGCCGGGCCTGGCCGGCTTACACGGGTGCCGGCTGAAGCAGCATGCGCCGGGTTTGCCGGGATGCGCAAATCAAACAAATCAAGGAGATGCAACGGATTGTGAGGCACGTCGCGACGACATCGTCGCACGCGCCGCCGTCAGTTAACTGCGAAGCGCAGGGCACAGCGTTTGCCGACAGGCGGGCTAGGTTTCTACCGGCCGCAAGCCGCAAAAAACCCCTTCAAACCGTCGGACACCGGCGATAGGTTCGAACCATGTCTCAATCCGCTAGTCCGATCTCCATTGCCCGTCACGATCAGATGTTTCCAGCGCTGGCTGAGGCGGACCTGGACCGCATGGGCCGTTTCGGCGAAGCCGTGTCCTATGCCACAGGCGAACGGATCGTCAAAGCCGGCGAGCTGGCACCCGGTCTGATCGTGGTCCTGTCCGGCAAGGTGGATATTATCCAGGGCGGCAGCTTCGGCCGGCGCGAAACAATCGTCACGCATGGTGCGGGCAATTTCGTCGGCGAGTTGGCGCAGCTTTCAGCCCGGCCCTCACTAGTGGATGTGGAGGCGATCGAGCCGGTCGAGGCGCTCGTCATCCCCTCACAAAGGCTGCGGGACCTGATGGTACAGGAAGCAAACCTCGGCGAGCGCATCATGCGGGCGCTGATCCTGCGCCGTGTCGGCCTGCTCGAGAGCGGCACAGCCGGACCGATCATTGTCGGACCGGTCGACAGCGGCGACGTGTTGCGGCTGCAAGGTTTTCTGGCCCGCAGCGGTCAGCCGCACCGGGTTCTCGATTCGGCTGCCGATCCCTGCGCCAGGACGCTGATCGAACGCTTCCATGTCGATATCCACCATTTGCCGATCGTGCTCTGTCCGAACGGCAAGCTGCTGCTCAATCCCGGAGAGAACGAGCTTGCCCGCTGCATCGGCCTGGTGAGGCCGATCGACTCCAGCAAGCTGTACGACGTAGCCATTGTCGGCGCCGGACCGGCCGGCCTTGCGGCGGCCGTCTATGCGGCTTCCGAAGGGTTGTCGACGATCGTGCTCGATTGCCGTGCCTTTGGCGGACAGGCGGGCGCCTCCTCGCGCATCGAGAACTATCTCGGTTTCCCGACCGGCATTTCGGGGATGGCGCTGATGGCGCGCGCCTACAATCAGGCGCAGAAATTCGGCGTCGAGATGGTGATACCGGACGAGGCGAAGCTGCTGGGCAGTGCAAGCGACACGTCCGGCGCCCATTACACGCTCGCTGTCGGCAGCGGGGAGACCGTGCGGGCACGGTCGGTGGTGATCGCCAGCGGAGCGCGCTATCGCCGGCTTGACATGGCAAACCTGGCGCAATTCGAGGGAACCTCCGTGCATTACTGGGCTTCGCCGATCGAAGCGCGGCTTTGCGCCGGACAAGATGTGGCCCTGGTCGGCGCCGGCAATTCGGCTGGCCAGGCTGCCGTCTACCTGGCGGCGCATGTGAAGAAGGTATGGCTGCTGGCGCGCGGCAGCAGCCTGGATACGAGCATGTCGCGTTATCTGGTGGAGCGCGTCAGGGCACAGCCGAACATCGAAGTGCTGGCTGAGACGCAGATCACGGCGCTGGAAGGCGACGACGGCAATCTTGGCAAAGTGCGCTGGCGCAACCGCGACACCGAGACTTCGCGTCCAATCCGCCACCTCTTCCTGTTCATCGGTGCCGACCCCAACACCGATTGGCTGGCGCAATGCGGCGTGGCGTTGGACGCGAAGGGCTTCGTTCGCACGGGTCCGGATATTGGCCAGGAACGTGGTGCGCTGGAGACGAACCGCGGCGGGGTGTTCGCGATCGGCGACGTGCGCTCGGGCTCGATCAAGCGCGTCGCGGCTGCTGTCGGTGAAGGCGCCCAGGTGGTTGCGGCGCTGCATGCATATCTCGCGCGAAACGGCAGTCTCGCCGTGGCGCCACAACTGATCAGGAGCGTATGATGGCAGACGAATGCAGGCACGTCGGGGATATTCGCGACGTGACCCCGAGCGCGCTCGGTTGCGAGGAATGCCTGAAGAGCGGTTCGCAGTGGGTGCATCTGCGGCTCTGCCGCACATGCGGCCATGTCGGCTGCTGCGACGACTCGCCCAACCGCCATGCCACCAAGCATTTTCGGGCAACCGGCCATCCTGTCATCGAAGGCTACGATCCGCCGGAAGGCTGGGGGTGGTGCTACATCGACGAGATCTTCCTCGACCTCGGCGACCGCACCACGCCGCAAAACGGTCCGATACCGGGCTTCATTTGAGCTTTTTGCGAGCGGGCCGCTAATCCAAGGCTGCTTCGGCTTGAGTGGGCGTACCACGTCCCTCTGGTGCTGCCGATGAACGCTCGCGCATGTGCCTGACGGTCTGAAGGACACGATCGGCAAGAGATGCAAGCACACCCTGTGCCGTGCGCGTCCCGATGACGGATTCCAGCGTAACCGCCTGCGTCGAGAATTTGTGTTTGAACGACTCTGCGCCACAGAGGAAATCGACAGTGCTCAAGCCGTGATCGATTGACCACTTCACGTAATCCATCAACAGGATCACACCCGGCGACGCCCGGCCGAAATCCGGATCGAACGTCGTCACGAAGGCCATCATCACGTCGTGCTGAACGAAGTTGATCGACACAGCGACCATCACGCCATTGCATTCGAGGACGAAGATATGCAGCACGCCGGCGCGCGCCAGCGCATCGACGAGCGCGGCGAGTACCGGCACGCCCTCTTCGAAGAGGTCTGACTCACGCATGCGCTCGGTCAGCCATTTCCGCTTCAAGGCCGCGAGGCGTTCCAGTACCGGTTGCAGCGGCTCGTCGGGCGCAAGCAGGCGAAATCTCACCTCTCCGGTTTCTTCCAGCGCTTTGATGCCGCGCCGATAGTTCTGGCGCGTCTTTTTCGACTGGTCCGCCAACCATGCCGCTCCGCTTTCCCATTGTCCGGCAACGCGATAGCTGACTTCCGTTCGGTGAAAGTGACGGAGCCTGATGCCGGCGGAAGCTCCCGGCGTGAAAATTTTGCGGGCCGCCGCATCCGGCGAGAGACGACTGATCAAGGCCAGATCGAAGCCACCTGCATCGCAGAGTTGGGTCCATAGCTCCTGCAGCGCCGACAACGAGCATTCCGGAGCGACGAGAATATCCCCATAGTCGGTATAGCTGCCGGCCGCCCATTCGAGAAACCGCAGCCCCCTGCGCCTGCCGATCGCCAGCGGAACGACAGCGACGAGTCTCTCGCCCTTCCAGACCAGGCCGATCCGCAACGCGCGCTGGTCACGGCGTTGTACGGTACTCCACCATGCCGAAATCCAGGGATGGCTTTGAAAGATCAGCCCGTCGGTACGATGCCAAAGCTCCATCCAAGCGGCTTCGACCGCAGCCAGGCGATCCGCCGAACGGACGATTTCCAGGCGCTCCGCGCCTAGGACGTCGATGGAAACAGCGGTGTTCATGAAGGAGAACTGTCCTGTGGCTGCGCGACCACATTGGGCCGTCTGTGAAACAGTCGCATGACATGCCTTGCCATCTTCTTGAGCGGCAGGATGTAGAGCCCAAAGAGCGACTGGTAATCGCGCACATCGCGATCGACCAGGCCAAATTTCAGGTCTTCATCCGGCTCCGGGACAAATTGCGTTCCGAACAGACGATCCCAGAACGAAAAAAGCAGGCCGAAATTCTTATCGTAGTGACGCGGGTCGATGCTGTGATGCACCTGGTGCCAGTGCGGACACAGGATGATGTTGTTCAACGGGCCGAACGATATTTTGAGATGCGTATGGCGAACAAAGTCCATCATCAGGATGTTGCGGATGACGTAGACGTTGATGCCGAAGATAGCGACCTCTACCGGATCGAGTGCGATCAGGCTCCAGATACCGAAGCAGATGCCCGGGATGACGCCATCCCACATACGGTTCATCAGATCGTCCAGCGGATGAACCCGGTCCTTGGTGATCCCCACCATCACTTCGGCCGAATGATGTACCTTGTGCAATTCCCACAGGAACGGGAAACGGTGCTGGGCGACGTGGTAGAGGTAGTATGAAATATCATAGGCGACCAACATGGTTGCGGTGAAGATGACGATCGTCACTGGTCCCGCCGGGCCGCCTAGAAGCGGCGCGTGGATGTTAAGGAACCAGCCAATTGCCTCGCGTGTGCCATAGCCCACCGCGACGACGAAGGTGACGCCGGCAGGAATAAGCAGGAAAGGCATTATCGCCCGTTTCGTGATCCAGAACAGGGCGTCGGCTCGCGCCGACGGGTGCAGGATGACTTCCTGTGGGAAGGCGAAGTCGAAAAAGTCCCTGAGGGACTTATGTTCGGCAGTTCGCCAGTAGGCGATCACCGCGCTGCCCAGAGCGGTGAGGAGAAGCAGGCCGAGCGTGGTCAGATTGACGTTCGAAAGCTTTTCCACAATCGCTCGGGCAAATTCGGGAAACATCGTTGCAGCGGCTCCTGGTCGTAAGAAGGCAGTCTGGGGTCGCAAGAAGGCGATCTGGCGAATAGCAAAGCACAAAATCCCGCCAAACCCGCTACGCCGCCTGCAACCAGTGGCTGTTGCGGACGCAGCGGGCAAAGCAGGCTGGATGGTGCGAGACTAGCAGATCAACGGTAACGAAACCGCTAAATGTCCAAACGTAATTAATGTCGAATACGGCTGGAACTCGCCCGGCAACTCTACGTTGGCGACGGTTTTTGCCATTGCGGCTGATGAATTGGGGCAAGATGGATATTGATCCCGGCTTCGCCCACTTCACCGTGCCAGGCGAGGCGTTCGGCTTGCTGCCTGGTGCCAAAACGCAGTGAAACCCAACCGCCTTGCCCTGGCATGTCACCGCCGGCGCCGATATCGAGCGCAGCATCGGGAAAGCGGATGGCCAACAGCGCCTCGTCGTCGCGCAACACCGTGACCGTGTTTTCGTGCCGGTCGGCATGGAGGCCGGCGGCCAGTTGGAAGACGATCTCGGACTGGCGCCTGCCGCCGAGCAGTTGGTCGGTGATGAGGATGCCATCGGTCTGGCGTGCCAAGGTGCGCTGATGCACGACGCCGAAGCGGCTTCTATAGCCGTCATGCCGGGCGCTCAGCCTCCAGTGCGTCCCCGGCTTGCTCTCCACCAGCGCTGCGACTGCCTTGTGCGACCAGTTGAAACTTCCAGCGATGGTGCTTTGGCTCTTGCCCTCGATGTTCAGCGTGTTGTGCGCCGGTGTGGAGCGGAACCAGTCGCGCCATGCGCCTCCCGAACCGTAGAGCCAGGTGCCGGGATCGACCAGCACCGGCTCACCGTCGATGCACAGGGTGAGCGACAGCGCGTCGGCATGGCCGTGGGCCGCTATCGAGAGATAGCCGAGCGGTCCATGGTCGAACGTCAGTTCGATATTGCGGCCATTCATTGCTCCGCGCCAGACGGAGAGCCCGCCTTGCGTGAACGTCTGCAAGCCATGCGCCGCGGGCGTCGGGCCCGACGGCGCACCAAAGAAAAGCGAACGAAAATCGTCGGGCTCCGGCGCGTTGCCCGGCGTCCCCAGTAAGCCGTGGATGGCGGCCGCGACCGATCGGATATAGTTCGGCTCGTCGCCCAGCTTCAGCACATGGCCCTCATCGTCGTCGCCGAAGCGGGCGGCTTTCTGTGGCAGCCAGCCGACGAAATTGGCGAAGGCGCCCAGACGCGCTTCGACGGCCGAGGGAAACGGCATTCCCGCCTGGCGTGCCGCGGCGGCGCACAGCAAGATGAGTTCGGCGCTGAAAGCTGCATAGGTCGGCGTTTGCTCGGCACCGGCGCCGTCGGCAAGAATCTGCTTGTGCGTCTCATTCAAAAGGGCGCTGCGGGCAATTTCGGATTCGGCCCCGAGCGCCAGGCCAACCAGATATTCGCCAGCCAACTCTGCGACAAGATGGTTGTTGGCGGAGGAATATCGCGACGGAAACCGCGGCAGCCAATAGGAGCTTGCCGCGAGTATCTCACCAGCTTTCCGCAGCGTCGCCGGGTCAAGCCGGTCACCGATAAGGTCCAGGGTGATGATCAGGCTGATGGCTCGCAGCGCTACTTCGATGCCGGAAGCCCAGCCAATGCCTCGGAACGGCGGATTGGCGGAATGCCAGCTGCCGATTGCCGCCTCGATGGCATTCCGGGATCGATTGTCCTCGCTGAGGAGCAGGTATGCAGCCAGTACTGGCAATTGCTGCAGCCGGTTGATCTCCCAGGCATATTTTATATCGCCAAGGTCGCCGCCATCGCGAAAATCGATATCGAAGGTATGAGCCTCGGGGCCAGGCCAAAGCCTGCCGGTCACCGGATCAAGACGCCAAAGCTCAGCAGGAAACAAAAGATCTGGCTCACGCTTTGGCCATGTCCGCCCGAGTGCCGAAAACCGGCCGTGAAGTATCTCTTGCGCGGCCGCCGCTATGGCTTGCCGTTGAGCGTCGGTCGCTGCCAGCGCAGCATGGCGAAATCCGGGCAGCACTGGGTGCAACTGCGGCGATGGATAGCGCTCCCACCCATCATCGCGGCGGCGCGACGCGATCCTTCGACGTTGCTCGCCCAGCCGGTGCAACACCTCGGCCGGTCCCATGCTGCGCAATCGGTTGATGTACCAGCCGATTCTCATGCACGCCCCGTCAACGTTTCGGTCCTTGTATACCATGCCGTCGAAAAGCTGCGGGCCGGCAATCTTCTTTCCCGTTCGTTGCGGTTAATATCTCCCGCGAGCATGCGGAGGGAGCGATGCAAAAAGCGGTGTATGTTGTTGCCTGGGTGCTCGCCTTGCTTGTGGCTGCCGACGCAGCGCCCATCCCTCTCAAGCGCGGCGTTGGCGTGCATCAGTGGCTCAACTGGTCGCCGGTGGACAAAGATGGAACCTACGTTTGGCCGCCCTATCGCAGCGAAAAGGAGTGGCTTGCGGAAAGCAGGCCGCTCACCGACTGGCCGGCCGGGGAGGTGTTTGCCCACATCCGATCGATGGGCTTCGACTTCGTCCGGCTGAGCGTCGATCCCGGCCCGCTGCTTGCCAGCGGGGACGCCAAGCGGCAGCAGGCGCTGGACATACTTGCCGCCGCCGTCGAGCGGATCACGTCGACTGGCCTCAAGGTGGTTTTCGACCTGCATGGCGTCACTCAGGTTCCAGACTACAGCATGGAGATGATCTATGGCGGCGCCGACAGCGAGGGTGTCGCCCGCTATCGTCAAATGGTTGTGGCGGTCGCCGCCATGCTGGTCAAGATAGGCACCGACAAAGTCGCCCTCGAACCTTACAACGAGCCCGCATACTACCCTTGCGATGCGAGCGGCAGCGATGACTGGCAACGGATCATGGCAGGGACCGTCCACGACATTCGAGCGGTCAGCAGCGAACTTACCATCGTTGCAACCGGCGCCTGCGGCGGCAGCATTGCCGGATTGGTCAACCTCAGCCCCGGCTTTGATGACCCAAACCTCTATTACAGCTTCCATATGTATGAGCCGCACAGCTTCACTCACCAGCGGCCCGATGACACAATCAGCTTTGCTTCGGGACTTCCCTGGCCGGCCGACAGCAGTACACCCGAAGTGGTGACCGAAACCCTTAGAGCACGGATGGAAGCTGCCGGCTTGAGCAGAGTCGAGCAGATGATGAACATGGCCACCGAGCGCCAAGCAATCGCGAAATATTTCGAGCAGAACTGGGGCCAGAGCCAACTGGAGGCGAGCTTTCGCCAGGCTGTCGACTGGGCTGAAGCCCATGGCATTCCCAGCCGGCGGCTCTTCATGGGCGAATTCGGTGCTATCCTCATGTCCGCGGACGGCCGCATGGGCGCTTTCGAGGCCGACCGTTCGCGCTATCTCAAGGCAGTGCGCCGAGAGTCCGAACGCTTTGCGATCCCATGGTCTGTCTGGGAGTTCTCCAATCCCTATGGGATGAGCCTCATCCCGGCCGATGGCGCCCCGGTACCCGACCCGGAGATGCTGCAGGCATTGGGCCTGCCATAAGTGCCGCCAGTCCCCTCACCAGCGAACAGCCGGTGGCAACCCCTGACCGCCGGGCCCGATCGAGGAACGGGCCTGTTGCAGCTTTCTCCCGGTTGGGTTGTGTTGGCACGAAGTGTTTAACACATTTGTTGTACTGGAGTGGAGGAATGCGCGCCTAGGGGGAACAATGTGTGGAATTGCCGGATGGATCGGTCGAAGGGCCGATAATCCACAAGAGCAGGCCGCCAGAATGTCAAACGCATTGCGGCATCGCGGTCCCGATGCCGAAGGCACCGAGATATTGGACCTGAATACCGGCGAGCAACAACTGGCATTGGTCCATCGCCGCCTGGCGATTATTGACTTGGCGCCTGAGTCGAATCAACCGATGCAGATTGAGGACGGTCGTCTCAAAATAATTTTCAACGGCGAGATATATAACTACATCGAGCTTCGCCAGGAACTGATCGGCCTTGGCCATCATTTTCGAACGCGCTCCGATACCGAGGTGCTGCTCCGAGCCTACGATCAATGGCACTTGTCCATGTTCGACCGGCTGAGCGGCATGTTCGCCTTTGCACTCTGGGATGCTCAGAGGCAGGAATTGATCCTCGCCCGGGATCCTTTCGGGGAAAAGCCGCTTTACCTCATGCAAAGCGAAAAACTGCTGCTGTTTGCCTCGGAGATCAGCGCATTGTTGTCGTCGCAGCAAGATGCGCAGCAACTCGATCTGGATGCCGTGCACGAGTATCTGAGCTGGCGTTATGTGCCGGGACCACGCACGCTTTTTAAACAGATCCGCAAGCTCAATCCCGGAAGCTATGCTGTTTGGTCGCAAGGGGTAGTCAAGGAAACGCGCTACTATACGCCTCCGGACCAGGCGGCCCTGACCAAGCGAATCGACGGAAAAACCGCCAAGCGGCGATTTCTGGAACTGCTCGACCATTCCGTCGAGATCAGGATGCGCAGCGACGCACCTTTTGGGGCCTTCCTCTCCGGAGGACTCGACTCCTCGGCTATCGTCGCCCTGATGGCGAGGCACAGCGCCACACCTATTCGCACGTTTTCCGTCGGGTTCGACGACGCAGCCTATAGCGAACTTGCATTCGCCCGGCGCGTTGCGGATCATTTCAAGACCGATCATTGCGAACTTGTCATCCAGCCAGGCGATCTGATGGATCACCTGCCGGCGATGGTTCGCCAACGCGGCGCACCTGTTTCGCAAAGCAGCGATATTCCAATTTACCTGATGTCGGAGCGCGCCTCCCAGGACGTCAAGATGGTGCTCAGCGGAGAAGGAGCCGACGAGATTCTCGGCGGCTATCCCAAGCATCGCGCGGAATCACTGGCCGGGATCTACCAGTCGCTTGTTCCAGCCTCGCTGCACGACAACGTCCTTTCCCCTTTGGTACGCGCCATGCCGGGCGCGTCGGCCAAGGTCGATACGTTTGCCCGCACCGCGGGCGACAGGGACTTTGCCGCCCGGATGGTCTCCTGGTTTGGAGCCGTTTCGGCGCAGCAGCGCGCTTGGCTGATCGGTGCGTCCGCAAATCGCCGTTATGAGCGCAACGACTTTCCGTTCTCGTCAAGCGCCACGGCTTCCCATCTTCGCCGCGTGCTGTTTTTCGATCAGACATCGTGGCTGCCCGACAATCTCCTGGAACGAGGCGACCACATGATGATGGCCGGTTCAATCGAAGGAAGAATGCCGTTCCTCGATCGCGACCTGGTTTCATTCGTCAGCAAATTGCCCGATCGCTACAGGCTGGGTTGGTTGCACAGCAAGCAGATCCTGCGCGACAGCATGGCCAATATCCTCCCGGAGGAAATTCTCAGCCGCCGCAAGGTCGGGTTCAAGGTACCGGTCGCCGAATGGTTTCGCGGATCGATGAGGAACTACGTGCATGACCATCTTTGCTCGCCTCACTCCGTCATTCGCAGCTATCTGAGTCCGAAGCAGCTTGATCAAATCGTCTCGGAACACACCACGCGTGCCGCCGACCACGAAAAGCTGATATGGGCGCTGTTGAATTTGGAGATATTCCACCGCGAATTCAGGCTGGAAGCGCCGCCGCGATCGTCGGCCTCAGCGCTTGACCGGTTGACGGCTTGACGCCGCCGACCGCCAAACATCGCAGATTGCGCCGACAAACGGGGCGAGTTCAAGCCGTTCCCGATGCACGGCCATGGCACCGGCACCAAGCCTTGCCCTCAGTGCCGGGTTTTCCGCAAGGCGGCTCAGCGCCTCGGTCAACGCTGTAACATCGCCTGGCGGCACCAGCAGCCCGGATTGCCCGTCGGTGATTATGTCTTCGACGGCGCCAACCGGGGTCGCCACCACCGCCAAACCGGCTGCCATGCCTTCGATCACCGACATCGGCAGATTTTCGGCGAAGGAGGGAAGAACCAGAATATCGGCCGAAGAAATCAGCGATGCGACATCGTCAGGTCCCACCCAACCCGGAAAGGCGATCCGGTCTGCAATCCCCAGCGCGGCTGATTTTGTCCGAGCCGCCTCGACTTCGCCATCGCCGGCAATCGTCGCGCGCCAATTCTTGGCAGGGCTCATGCGGTGCAGTGCCTCCAGCAATTGCGGTACGCCCTTGCGGTCGCCGATCCGGCCCAGGAACAGGATATGCACATGGTCGCCGCCGCCGACATGCGCCAGCGACGGGACTTCGGTCGCATTGGGCACGATCACGATATTGCCGGCAGCGCCCGGCGCCCGGCTGGCGACGAAATCGCGCCAAAGCCTGCCCAAGACGATCACCCGATCGGCATGCTCGAACAGAGCTTTGATACGGCGGCTTACGAAACCGCGGTCGGCTTTCCAGAATGTCTGATACTGCGCCCCGTGCAAATGCAGGACATAAGGTATCGACAGCAGCCGTGCACAGGCGGCGATCACCATCTTGCGGTAGGTGCTGCCGGAAACTGAGATGTTGATATGAATGACATCGGCGCGTCCAGCCAGACGCGCCTTAAGCATCCGTAAGCAAAAGCCGAGCATATAGAAGATCGAAAGTCCGACATGCCCCGGGCCACGACTGGCAAGGAAGCACACATCGATGTCGGCGATTTCTTGCCGTTCGAACTCCTGCTTCAGCGCCCCCATGATGCGGTCGATGCCGCCCTGCCCCGAAACGCCCGACGGCGTCGCGACCAGGACATGTATTTTTCGATCGGATATGAGGCGCTGCAACATGATGGTACTCTAAATAACACAGACCGGGTAACTGCAAAGCAAACGTTCCCGATAAGGTTTACGGCAAATCTTTTAGTTCAAACTGAATCTGTTCACCCTTCGCCGTCATCGCGCTGGATTTTCCGCCAGTCGGCGGCTAGTCGAAGGTGAGTTTTCCAGGGACACGCCCTTGCTGCTTCGTTCCACGCTCATTTATGCCCCGGCGATCCTGCTGACGCGAATTTCAGCGCTGCTCCTGCTGGTCGTCGTGACGCGTCTGATCGACCAGACCGAGTACGGCCTGCTCACCTTGGTGGTGACCGTCGGTGAAATGACCGACATTGCCGTCACCAACTGGCTGCGCATCGCCTTGCTCAGGCTTGGGGGCAAGGGCGAAGTCAGCCGCGGCAGCCTGATGCTGGCCGGGCAGGTGTTGCTTGCCACTACGGCCCTGGCGCTGGTCATATCGGTAGGCGCGTCGGCGGTGATCGTGCCGGAACGCTGGGTCGAGTTCGCGATCGCGGTCTGCGGCTATCTGGTCGCCGGATCCATCAGCCGCTTCGCGTTGACGGTGCTGCAGATGCAGCAGCGCCATTCGGTCTATTCGATGCTAGAAGCCCTGCGTGCCCTGCTGCAACTCGCATTGCCGATCGGCGCCATCCTTGTCTTCCAGGATAGCTTTCTGACGGTATCGCTGGGCTCGAGCCTCGGCGCCTTGATTGCCGGCATCGTGGCGGGCATCATGGCATCGCGACGGCTCGTTACCGGTCCGCCGCGTTTCACCCACAGGGACTTCTTTGCGCTCGGTGTACCGCTGATCATCATGGCGCTGGTTGGCTTCGGGCTCAACAGCGCGGAGCGTCTGTTCCTCAAGATCTATTACGATGCCAGCGCTGTGGCGATCTTCGCAGCAGCCTATGCGCTGGCCCGCCAGCCGATCGACATGGTCGCCAACGCCATCAACATGGGCGCCTTTCCGGAGGTGGTCAGCCGGTTCGACGAGGATGGGCCCGCGGCGTCGGGCCGGCTGCTGTCGCAACTGATGGCGCTGATGATGCGGCTTTGCCTGCCGATTGCAGCGATGCTGGTCGCGCTCAGCAGCGATATCACCGCGCTCATGCTGCCTTCGCAATACCACGGCCGCTTTGGCCTGCTGTTTCCGATCATTGCCTTCAGCGTGCTGTGCGCCAACCTCACCAGCTTCGTCTATGGCGTCGTGGTGCACGCGCACAAGCGGCCGTGGCTGCTGATCATCGCCAATCTCTTCGGTTCGGTGGCAACAATCGCATTGTCCCTGCTGTTGATTCCCCCGATGGCGGAGATCGGCGCCGCTTTGGCGCTAGCGGGCGGCTCGGTGGTGGGCTCCATAACCTGCATTATCATCAGCGAGCGGCTCACACCGGTGCCGGTGCCGTGGCGCGACATCGGTGTTTCGGTGATCATCTCGCTCAGCACGGGGCTGGCCGCCAAGCTTGCCAGCATGGTGGTGGGCGACTTGCCGGCGATCTTCTCGCTTGTCGCCGGCGGCACTGCCGGTGCTGCGGTTTTCTTCGGGCTGACCTCGTTGTTCCACCCTGTGGCAGCGACGCAATTCGTCGCCCAGCTGCGCGCGCGGCTACGGATCGCGTAGGGCCGAAGTCCAAGGCCAACGGCCCTATTTGTGGGAAAGCGAACTTATAAACCGGCGTTTCGGCGCCAGCGACGCTCCCAGAACTCCCGGCACAGCAGCCCGGCATAGGCAGTGTTGGTGTCGTAGTAGCGGCGCCACAAGCGTCGCGGCTCCTGGACGACGCGGAACAGCCACTCCAGGCCGGCCGCTTGTATCAGCTTCGGCGCACGGGCAACCTTGCCGCCATAGACGTCGAAACTGCCGCCCACGCCCATCACGAAGCTTGAGGCGAGTTCACCGCGGTAGCGTTTGAGAAAGCGTTCCTTGCGCGGTGTCGGCATGGCCACCAGCAGGCAGTCGGCGTCCGAGGCGTTGATCGCCGCGACGATCCCGGCCTCGTCCTCCGGCTTGAAATAGCCGTTGCGCATTCCCGCTATACTGAGACTCGGATGGTCTTTGGCAAGTCTCGCTACAACCGCGTCGAGAACGTGCTGTTCGGCCCCCAGCAGATACGGCCTAAATCCACGCTTTGCGCAGAGGCTTAGCAGATTGATCATGATGTCGACGCCCGCCACCCGCTCGGGCAGCGCGACACCGCACAGACGTGCACCCCAAAGCACGCCGATGCCGTCGACATTGACAACGTCCGCCCCGGCCACGTCCTCGCGTAGTTCGGCATTCTGGCGCATGGTCACCAGCTTGGCGACGTTCACGACCACATGATGCAGCGGCCGCCGCAGGGTCATCGCCTCGTCGGCGATGGCCAGCGTCTCTGCCATGGTCAGCGCATGGATAGGTGCGCCAAGGAACTCCCGGCGCCGTGACGCCAACAGGGAATGCTGCGCCCATGCCGGGGCGTGCGCGTTCATGCGGCCTGCTCCCTTGCAAGCGTCACTTGTGCGACCTCTGGTTTCTTGCCTTCGATGCGGGCGTCCGGCTTGCGTGCCTTGCGCCACGTCCACAGGCCCCTCGTATCGACGAGCTTCTTGTCCTTGAGCGCCTCGGGGTCGACCAGATTGAACTGCCGATGGTCGACCAGGAGGACGACGATATCGGATTTGTCGATGGCCGAAAGTGCGTCGGTGAACACGATGCCCCTGCCCTCGAGCTCATGCGGCAGCGCATTTGTGTTGGGTTCAGCCGCAATGATCTTCACATTCGGGATATCGGACAGAAGCTTCACCACCTCGACGGCCGGGCTCTCGCGCAAATCGTCGATGTTGGCTTTGAAGCTGAGGCCAAGACAGGCGATCGTCTGTTTGCGGGAGGGGTCGAGCAAGGCCTCGATATCCCTGACCACCGACATGGGCCGCTCGGAATTGATCCGGCGTGCCGAAGCCATCAGCCGTGTGCTGTTGGGTGCAGCGTCGATGATAAAATATGGATCAACCGCAATGCAGTGACCGCCAACGCCCGGACTCGGCTGAAGGATATTCACGCGAGGGTGCCGATTGGCGAGGTCGATCACTTCCCATACGTTGAGCGAGAGATCCTGACATACTGCGGCAAGCTCGTTGGCAAAGGCGATATTGACGTCGCGGAACGCGTTCTCAGTCAATTTCACCAGCTCAGCACTTTCGGCCGTTGTCATGAACAGGTCGCCGGTGACGAAGGTCGAATAGAGTGCCGCGGTCCGTTCCGACGATTTGCGGGACAATCCGCCGATCGAGCGATCGTTGTTGATCAGCTCGGTCAGCACCTTTCCCGGCAGCACGCGCTCGGGCGAATAGGCAACCAGCACATCGGCGTCTTCGCCATGCTGGACAGGAAATTTGAGATCGGGCCGCAACTCGGCAAGCAGGCCGGTCATGATACGCGTGGTTCCCACCGGCGACGTCGATTCCAACACCACAAGGTCTCCCCGCTTCAGCACCGGGGCGATGCTTCGTGCCGCCGCGAGCACGTAGGTCACGTCCGGCTTATGATCGTGGGTCATCGGGGTCGGCACGGCGATGATATAGGCGTCCGCCGGCTGCGGCGTGCTGTAGGCCATGAGCTTGCCGTTCGCCACGACCTTCTGGATCAGACCGTCAAGGTCCGGCTCGACGATGTGGATTTCGCCGCGATTGACCTTCTCGACCACCGCTCCGTTGACATCGACGCCAATGACGTTGAGCCCGCGGCTGGCGAAAATGGCGCAGGTCGGCAGGCCGATATAGCCCATGCCGATTACGGAAACGGTTTTGATTTCAGCCATGGTGCAGCAGTTCCTCAACAATCCGGTTACTGGCCCGGCCATCGCCATATGGGTTGTGTCGTTCCGCCATGCCGCGATAGGCAGCCTGATCGTCGAGCAGGCGATTGGCGTTTAACAGGATTTTCTCGACATCGGTGCCGACAAGACGGGCGGTGCCGGCCACGATCCCCTCGGGTCGCTCGGTATTTTCGCGCATCACCAGCACCGGCTTGCCGAGCGAAGGCGCTTCTTCCTGCACGCCGCCGCTATCGGTAAGCACCAGATAGCTCTGCTTCTGCAGGTACAGGAACGGTAGATAGTCCTGCGGCTCGACCAGATGGACGTTCGGCACGCCTTCCAGCTCTGCGTTGACCACCGAGCGCACATTGGGGTTTGGATGGACAGGGTAGACGATCTGCACGTCTCCGCGCGCCGCCAATCCCTTCAACGCCGTACAGATGCGCTGGATGCCGCCGTCGAAATTCTCGCGGCGATGGCCGGTGACGAGGATCATTTTCTTGGAAGGGTCGAGGAAGGGGAAGCGGGCAGCGAGCTTCGCGTTCATCAGCCTGTCGGCATCGATCGCGCTTGAAAAATGCAACAGCGTGTCGATCACCGTGTTACCGGTCACGAAGATGGTGCTTTCGGCCTTTCCTTCGGCGATGAGATTGTCGCGTGCCTGAACGGTCGGCGCAAAATGCCAGGTGGCGATGTCGCCGGCAATCTTGCGGTTCAGTTCTTCAGGAAACGGCGAGTTGATGTTGTGGCTGCGCAATCCTGCTTCGACATGAGCGACCGGGATACGCTTGTAGAAGGCAGCCAGGGCCGCGGCCATTGCCGTGGTGGTGTCGCCCTGCACCATGACGATATCGGGCTTCGCCTTGTCCAGCACCTCGGCCATGCCCAGGAGCACGCGCGAGGTCACGTCGAACAGCGACTGGCCGGGTTGCATGATGTTGAGATCGTGGTGCACAGGCAGACCGGTCAGCTCGACAACCTGGTCGACCATTTCACGATGCTGGGCGGTGATGCATATTTCGGTGATGAAGCCTGGATGAGCAAGGGCGGCGCGCGCCACTGGAAAGCATTTGAGTGCCTCCGGCCTCGTGCCGAACACGATCAGCAGTTTCTGCCTGGAGGGCAGTTTTGGACGTGAAAGGACGTTCATTGCTGATCCTGGTTGCCTGCAGCCTTCGGGACATGCCGACTATTGCCCGCAAGAGCCATAATAGCGCCGGGAAGCGCCTTCGTGATCTCAATTCTTAATATATGATTAATAACCAAGGCCGCGTTCTCCCGGCTTAACTCTTGTGAAAGGTTGGGCTGACAAGTAGTCTATGGCGGTAGTCTTGAAAAAGAATATATTGGATTGACTAATATTTTAATCATCGGCCACGCCGACGCATCCCGGCGCTGGGAGAATGAGCTTCTGGCGCGGTTGAGTGCGGCTGGACATGCGGTTTCGAGTTGCCGCGCGGCGGCGCCTGAACCCAATGCGCGCGGGATGGATAATGTGCTGGCGCTCGAGGGCCGGCGCTTCGGCCCCTCACTGGCAAGCCGTTCCGGGCCGCTGCCGTCAGGCGATACCGGTCCAGTCGATCTTATAGTCGATCTCACCGCTACCGCCGCACGACGGGGCACGCCTGTCCTGACGCTCGAATTTTGCGGCCATAGCAGCTTTGCCGCGGGCATGACCGAGATGCTGGCGAGCGGGCGTTTGCCAGAACTCACCGCGCGCCTCGACGGCGTTGCCGTCGCCAGGGCGCGGCCGATGATCAGCGATCGGCTCTGGCTGTCCCGAACCAGCAATGACCTGCTCGCCGGCGCCATCTCCCTGATTGCCCAATGTGTCGCCCGCTTTTCGACGGGCAAACTTGCGCCGATTGCCGAGAGCCCGGCGCCGCCCCTGAAGAAAGGCGGTTTTGTCAGGTATTATCTGCCCTTTTTCGGCAGGGGATTGCTCGACCGCGCCGTGCAAAAACTGCGACGTGGCCGGCGCCCCTTCTATTGGCAGGTCGCTTACCGGCTGATCGACGGTCCAGGTGTCGCCGAAACCGGACAGCTGGATGGCAAGCCGTTCACCGTGCTTGCCGATGACGGGCAGCGATTCTACGCCGACCCGTTCGTTCTCGAGCGCGACGGCCGTCACTATCTTTTTGTCGAGGAGTTTCCCTACGCCACCGGCCGCGGCGTGATTTCTGTCGCCGAACTTAGCACCGACGGCACTTTCAGCGTGCCGAAACTGGTGCTGGAGGAAGCGCATCACCTGTCATATCCGCAGGTGTTCGCTCACTCCGGCGAGATTTTCATGATCCCTGAAAGCGCTGCGGCGCGAGAACTGGTGCTCTACCGTGCGGTGCAGTTTCCGGATCACTGGGTGCGCGATACGGTGCTGATGACGGACAGGGATTTCAACGACGCTACGCTGCTCGAATCCGACGGCCGCTTCTGGCTGTTGGGGACCGAGCGGTTCGGTCACGGCAGCGCGTCCGACACGATGGCCGTCTATTCCGCTCCGGCGCTGCGTGGGCCCTGGGCTGCGCACGCGCTCAATCCGGTCGCAGTCGATCACTCCGCCACTCGACCGGGCGGCGCTTTTATCCGCCAGGGCGACGCTTTGCTGCTACCGGTGCAAAACGGCTTGAGAGCCTATGGCGGTGGTCTGGGCTTGATGCGACTGGATCGGCTTGATAATTTCGACGTCCGTTTCGAACTGCCCCAGCCAATCGATCCCGGGCCGGCATGGGCTCGGTCCGGCATTCACACGCTCAATCGCGCGGGCCGTGTCGAGGTTGTGGATAGCGCCGGCTGACCGGTTTGGGGTCCGGGCTTAACGGATCTCAGTCGGCTTCAATGCAGCGACCGAAGACTGGTCCCTGTAGGCAAGCAGCAACACCACGATGATCGTCATGTCCGGCGTTTTTGACGAAAGCGCGTTGTTCGACAGCGCGGCAAGCAAGAACGTTATGGTGCCGATCCATGCGGGCAGCGGCGCCCCGCGCAGCAGCCGGAAGACAAACCAGAATATCAGCGCTGTAAACAGCAGGGCTATGGGCAGGCCGAAGAGCAAGATAATTACCACAGGCGCGCTTTCGATGTAGGGCAGATGCAGCTTCTGCCTGACGATCGCCAGCAGGTCGTCAACGTTCATGCCGAACAGGATGTCGTTCCAGCTGACTAGTCCGAATACCTGGTAAATGGTCACCCGGGCCATGAAGTTTTCGTCGAAGATGGTGTTGCTGAATCGATTCAGCAGACCGCCCGCAAACAGTACAGCTACGAGCACCGCGCCACCGGCGACGGTGAACATCAGTACGAAAAATTTGGCCTGCCGCTCGTATTTGAGCGATAGGCCCGGCCAGGGCACGAACAGTAGCAGAATGAGGATTTCCGCCGTGGCGAGCATCAGCGCAGCGCGAGCGCCTGACGCAGCGCAACCGATGAATAACAGGAAGATCGCCATCACCCGCATCCAGATGCGCCAGTGCGTCAGCGGCACGAATCCAATGCTTGTGGCGCAGAGCGCGCCCAGTGCCAGCGGATGGGACGACAGGCCAGTTGGCCTGAATTGCAGTTCGTTCAAGCCATAGGGCAACAACCGATGTTGAGTCACCGCCTCGATGGTGCCGATGACAGCGCTCAGGACCGCCATTCCAAGCACGACGTCTCCCAACGCCCGCCGCACCTCTGCATTCAATGCCAGCATCAACAGGCCTGTGGCGCCGGCCACCAGATAGGTATCGATGATGAAGCCGGAGGAGCCCGCACGGCCGGTAACGAACAGATAAGGCACCAGCGCGAACATCAGCACCGAATAGCGGATCAACGCCTTGAATATTCCAATTTCATCGCCGTGCAGCAGAAACGGTCGGCTGAAAAGAACGACAGGAAGCAGCAGGATGATCGCATAGGTGCCGAAATGCAGCTTTTCGTAGAACGAGCCTCCCTGGGCCGTATAGTCGACGACCATGTTCATCACCTGCGGCGACACCGTAAAGCGAAGCAGGAGCGCGAACGCCGCGCACAGGAAAAACAGCAGCGACAGCGCGTTCTGACGGCGCGCTCGGCTGGACAACACTCGTTCCGAAGCGGCAGCGGGATAGCTCATGGCCCATCCAAATGGCGATATTCGAACGGCATTCTGGGCAACGAAATCCCTTCAACGTCCGCCGGACGGACGGGGTGTATGAACAGTAAAATGGGCCAACTTGGAAAATAAGATGTTAACGATGTTTCTGTAGAGCAGGCCAAGCGTAATGATTTAACAAGGGTTGTCACCATGTCTGCCGGTTCCGGCACACCCCCTATCCCCGCGACGGCTTCCAACAACAGTGCATTCGAGCGTATCGCCAATGCACGGCGCAGGGCAATGCTGCAACAGCGTGGCCCGGTCGCGGCGCCAAGCTCCGCGCCGGTGACGCCGCAAGCTCCAGAGCCAGTCGCGACGGTGACACTGGACAAGATCGGCGATTTCCTCGAGCTCGATTTTCGACGCCTGTTCGTCTGGCTGCGGGCCGGCCTCGCCCTGGCGTTGATGCTGGCGGTAATCGGCGGCATTGTCGGCGGTGCTTATGCGTTGCTCAGTAAACAGCGTTACACCGTCACGACGGAGGTCCTCATCAACCCATCCAATTTGCAGGTTGTGGAAAACGACCTCTACTCGCAACCGGGTCAGGTCGATAGCCAGTTGCTCAGCACGCGCAGCAAGCAGCGCATCCTGACCTCGGGCAACGTGCTTTCCCGTGTGGTGGACGAACTGAATCTGACTCACGATCCGGAGTTTTTCGATCCGGACCGGAGCACATCCTCGTCCGGCGCTGTGGCGAAGCCCGACCCGAGGCTCATCGCCTTGAAGAACCTGGCGGATCGGGTAGACGCCATCGCGGACCCGACCTCGTTTGTCACAACCCTCTCGGTATCTGCGGAAACCACCGCCAAGGCGATCCTGATCTCGCAGGCCATAGTCAAAAACTTCCAGGAAGAATTGGCCAAGGCCGAAGCTGCCGGCGCCAGCCGTGCCGCGGCTGCCCTTGACAGCCGGCTTGGCCAACTCAAGAGCGACGTGCAGGCTGCCGAAGAGAAGGTCGAGAGCTACAGGCGCAGCCACAACCTGTCGTCCAGCAACGGCCAACTCGTCAGTTCGCAGACGCTGACGCAGCTCAATGGCGAAATCGTCGATGCGCAATCGCGCGTCATCGCCGCGCAGGCAAGCTATGACGCCCTGGTTGCCTCCGGTATCAATGGAGCCAATCCCGACCCCACGGTTTCGGAGGCACTCGCAGCGCTGCGCGACAGGTCAAACAGCCTGCGGCAGCAGATCGACTCACAGTCAATGACCTTCGGTCCGCGCCACCCGACGATTGTGAGACTCAGGACGGAACTCGAGACCGTCAACTCGCAACTCCGGGCCGAGTTCTCCCGCACCGTCGGCACGGCAAAGGCCAGCCTGGACAAGGCCAGGGCCTCGTTGGCTTCTCTCAACGCCAGGATGAACGATCTGAAAAGCAATGTTTTCACCGACAGCGAGTCCGAAGTCGCCCTGCGTGAACTTGAACGCGATGCCGCCTCCAAGAGAGCCGTCTATGAGAGCTTCCTGTCACGTGCGCGCCAAATCAGCGAGCGCGAGCAGATCGACACCACAAACGTACAGGTGATTTCGACCGCGGTGCCGCCACCAGGGCGCTCATGGCCACCGCGCCCTTCCCTGGTGGCAGGCGCAGGAGCGTTCGCAGGCTTTGCCCTGGGCATGCTGCTGGCCATCGGCATGGGCATCATCCGCGACATGCGCCGGCCGCCGAACCGATCAGGCCTTGCCGCCAGCCGAGCCTGAAGCACAGGGCATGGCGAAGCGCATCGTTTTCCACATCGCCAGCCTGAGGGGCGGCGGCGCCGAACGTGTCTTCGTCCTGATGGCAAATGAACTGGCGTCGCGTGGCCACGAGGTCACGCTTTTTACCTGGAACGCGGAAGGCCCTAACGCCGCGCTGCGCTCCGCCGCCGTGCATCTGGTCGACTTCGGCCTTCTCTTGCGCGGCGAGGGTTACGCCAAGTCGGCGACGCTGAAAGGCATAGTGCGAAGCGCAAATTTGTTCCGCCACCTTGACCCTGATGCGGTCTATAGCGCCCCGGAATTCGCCAATCTGGTGATGGCGCTGTCACTCATGCTGGCTAGAAGCCGGGCAAAATTCTTTCCAAGCTTCCACGCCGCCGCCTCGCTGCCTGCCAGCGGCCTCGGCGCGAGGCTGGCGATCTGGCTTTCCGCGCTGGTTGCAGCGCGTACAACCAAAGCCATCGCCGTTTCGGCGGGTGTCGGCCGTGACATCATCGCCCGCGGTTTCCCCGAATCCAGGGTCGTCGTCATCAACAACCCGCTGTCGCCGGCTGAATCACCGCAGGGGATTTCCTATGCCTGGCAGGCAGCGTTGGCGGCAATGGGCGATGGCCCGGTCATCGCCACCGCCGGGCGCCTGGTGCCGGTCAAGGACCACCGGACTTTGCTGCGGGCCTTCGCTGCCCTGCGTGCCCGCCGCCCTGCCCGGCTTGTCATCTTCGGCGAAGGTCCGCTGGCTGCCGAATTGCACGCCTATGCCGAAGAGACCGGCATCGGCGCGCACGTGCTCTTTGCCGGCTACGTCAACGATCCCGCAGCCTGCTATGCCGCAACCGATCTGTTCGTCCTTACATCCACCAGCGAAGGCTTTGGCAACGTGTTGGTCGAGGCCATGGCTGCAGGTGTCCCCATAATCTCTACCGATGCTCCGCATGGCCCGCGCGAAATACTCGGTGACGGCCGCTTCGGCACCTTGGTGCCGGTCGGTGACGCCGCGGCCCTGGCGAAGGCGATGGCCGAGATGCTGGACCACCCCACCCCTGCTGCCGTGCTGAAAAGCAGGGCGGCGGATTTCGCAGTCGAAAAGATTGGCGATCAGTACGAAGCGTTGCTCTAGTTGTCGGTCACGGCAGCAGGGTCGCGGTTGGATGCGATCTACGTGGTCGAGTGTTGATCGCCGCAAAATCTTCACGGGCCGGGGCGCAACGATTCATGGTGAGGCGTTCCGTCGTTCCTTGAGCTGTTGGGCGAGGAAATCCTTGACCGAATCGAGAACCGCATCCCGTTCATGAGATATGCCTGGCAGCAAATCGAAGCGCACGCGCGCACCCGCCTCCTCGAACGATCGACACAATGCCATGAGGCGTTCCGGCCGTGTTAGCCCCGCATCGTTGGCGCCCGGCATCCAATGGGTGCTGCCTTGGACATGAGTGATTTCCCAAGTCTCCAGGTCAGCGTCGCCGACGATCATCTGGAAAGGCACTTTTGCCAGCGCTGCGGCATCGAAGGTGGTGCCGAACTTCTCCGGCAGATCGCGAATGCCCACCCACCAGTCACGCGTCGGATCGAGCAAGGTCACCGAGCCTGGCGCACCGATTGAGGCCGCCCAGAGCCTGTCGGGATGCAGGATAGCAAAACGATGCGTGAAATGCCCGCCGCCGGAAAATCCGAACATGGCAAAGCGGCTCCAATCCTGACTGTATTTGGCGCTGACCTCCTCAACCATGGCGAGCAGCACCTGATCGTAGCGTATGTTGCCCTCGAGGATATATTTGTACCCGCTGCGGGCATCATCGCCGAGAACGCCGATGGGAAACAGCGGACACAAAACGGCGCAGCCGTTCCAGCGTCCGAACTCGGAAAACGCGTCGCGGAATCCAAGAAAAGAGGTGCGGCCGGTGCCATGGATGGCGACCATCAGATCGACTTTGGCCCCTTCCCCCACTGCGGGAGGGACATACAGGCAATAATGAAAGCGCGGGTCTGATTTGGAAGCAAAGATGGCGGTCGCGCCAAGGTCATAGGTAGCGCGACCGCGATCCGCGACAGACCCCCTCGCAACGCTTGTCAAATCGATAACTCCTTAATACGCCCGGCATTCCGGCAACAATATACCGGTCGGCCGACCTCGTGAACTGGAGACGCCTCCAGGCAGCCGCGAGGAGGACCTCGTCGTGCACCGGAAGCAGGGCGCAGGCGGGACGATCGGAGGCAAAAAGAATGCCTCCGCCAACGCCTCGGGAAGCCGCCATTAACTTTTCGTTAACCATGCCCGGCTAGCCTTAACCAATCAGTAAGGACTCGCCTCTGTGACCTGCGTCGCTCCCATCCAAAACAAGTCCATACGCTTTCGAGCGCGCTCGTTCGTAGCCTTCACCCTCACCCCTGAGGCCCCGTTAGGGGAATGGCTGCAAAGCCTCGATCACTGGACCGAAAACTCTCCCGGCTTCTTTGCCGGCCGTCCAGTCGTGCTCGATCTGAATATGCTCAAGCCCGAGGTGGGCGAGATGCGGGATCTGGTCTCACAGCTCGCGGAGCGCGGGATTCGCATTTACGCGATCGAGGCCGATGGTAATGTTGCTCTCGATGCCGATCTGCCGCCGCTCCTCGTTGGCGCCAAGGAGGCCACCGCTGATGCGCTTTACGTGCAGCCGGACCCGAAGGCCGCCGCTGAGGCCAAGACGGAAGAGCCGCAGGCGCCGAACTCATTGATGATCAAGGCACCGATCCGCTCCGGCCAGTCGATCTTTCACCCCGATGGCGATGTGGTCATTGTCGGCTCTGTCAGTTCCGGATCCGAGATCATCGCCGGAGGATCGATCCACGTCTACGGCACGCTGCGTGGACGTGCGTTCGCCGGCGCCACGGGAAATTCCGCGGCTCGCATCTTTTGCCGGAAAAACGAAGCCGAACTTCTGGCGGTAGACGGCTGGTACCGCACCGCCGAGGAAATGGACGCCTCCTCGCGAGGAAGGCCGGTACAGGCCTTTCTCGAGGACGGCGCACTTTGCGTCGCACCGCTCAACTAACAACATTGGAGGCACAAATTATGGGCAAGGTAGTGGTTGTCACATCCGGCAAGGGGGGTGTCGGCAAGACGACCTCGACGGCCGCTCTCGGCGCCGCGGTCGCGAAAACCGGCAAGCGAGTGGCCCTCGTCGATTTCGACGTCGGCCTGCGCAACCTCGATCTGATCATGGGTGCCGAGCGGCGCGTTGTTTTCGATATCGTCAACGTCATTCAGGGAACCGCCAAACTCTCGCAGGCGCTGATCCGTGACAAACGACTCGAAACGCTGTTCCTGCTGCCCGCCTCGCAAACGCGCGACAAGGATGCCCTCACCGAGGACGGCGTCGCCGATGTCATCGACAAGCTGCGATCGGTTTTCGACTACGTCTTCTGCGACAGCCCGGCCGGCATAGAGCGGGGCGCGCAACTTGCCATGCGCTTTGCCGACGAGGCGGTAATCGTCACCAACCCGGAGGTGAGCTCGGTCCGCGATTCCGATCGCATCATCGGCCTGCTCGACTCCAGGACGATGAAAGCCGAGCAAGGTGAATCGATTGCCAAACACGTGCTCGTCACGCGCTACGACGCTGCGCGCGCTGCCCGCGGCGAGATGCTCAGCATCGATGACGTGCTCGAGATTCTGTCGACGCCTCTGCTGGGAATAATTCCCGAGAGCCAGGACGTGCTGCGCGCATCCAATGTGGGCGCGCCGGTTACGCTCAGCGAAAACACCAACCCCGCCGCACGCGCCTATATCGACGCGGCACGAAGACTCGAGGGCGAGGACCTGCCGGTCATTCTGCCTTTCGAGCGGAGGGGCCTTCTCGACCGGCTGTTGGGAAGGAGGGCAGCATGAACCTGCTCGATATCTTCAAGCGCCGCGGCAGCGCGCCGGTGGCGCGCGAGCGCTTGCAACTGCTGTTGGCTTACGAGCGCCGCAGCCGCAACCAGCCCGATCTCGTCTCCGTGTTGCGCGAGGAGATCATGGCGGTGATCGCCCGGCATGTTCAGGTCGACCAGAATTTCCTGCAGGTGAGCATGGATCACGGCGAAACGACGTCGAGATTGGAGATCGACATCCAGATCCCCAACAAGGTCGCAATGCCCATGGCCGCGGCATTCTAACGGAATCTTCCAGGCAGGGCTTGCGTCGGCTGCTGCCGAGGTTGCGGCGCCGTGGTTGGCGTGCTTGAGCCGGTTGCCACCGGCAAGTCGCGCAACTCGAGGATAATAACCATTTCCTCACCAAAACCCCGCGGCCGTTTCCAGCCGCGGGGCGCTTTGGGAGGGCCTTTCGAAACCCGTGATCAGATGTTGGCGAGCAATTCGTTGACGCGGCTTTCCATGTCGGCAAGGGCGGTGTCGACGTCCTTCTGGCCACTGATTGCTGCGCTCATCTCTTCGCCGATGATGTCCTGGATCGCAAACTGACGCTGTACGGCGGACGGCAGCGGCTTGCCGAGGTCGGCGACCGCAGAGATCGTGTTGCGATGCGGCAGGGCCTTGAAGGCGTCCGAGGTGATGACGGCCTTATAGGCCGGCAGGTGGCCGGTACGCGACCATTCGAAGTCGTTGTCGGCGAAGAATTTCAGGAATTTGCCGATGGCCGCGACCTGTTCAGGCGTGCGGTCTTTCTGCGAAACGGCCCAGGTGTGGCCGTCGGCATACTGCGCGTGGGTGCCGCCAAACAGCTGCGGATACGGATAGACCGCATAGCCGCCCTTGTTGAGCGCCGTTCCCTTGGTCTCGGACTGGGCGTTGTAGTCGCCCACCACCCAGGTGCCGTTGAGGTGGACGCCACCCTCGCCGGCAAGGAAGGCGTTGATCGAGCCGCCATAGTCGAGATCCTTGGTGGTGTAACCCTTATCGAAGATCGCCTTGTACAGCTCGACGACCTTCTTGGCTTCCGGTGTATTCAACTTCACATGCTTCGGATCGGCGAAGAAATCGGAATCCTGCTGGAAAAGATAGGTGTAGAGGTTGCGTGTGTAGAGTGCAGTCTCATTGGCCAGGTTCTGGACGAAATAAGGCTTGCCCGTCTTCTGCTTGAACTGTTCGGCCTGGGCGAGCAGTTCCTCGGGCGACTTTGGAAAAATCGGCGTGCCATCGGCATTGACGAGGCCGGCTTGTTTGAAAAGATCCATGTTGACGTGATAGAGCATCGTCCAGCTGTCGATCGGCAGGCCATAGATCTTGCCGTCTTTGGTGGCGCCATTGTGCGCTGCGTCGGTGAAGGCGTCGGGTGTCACACCGACCGACTTCAAGAGATCGTCGAGCGGCATCAACAGGCCCTTCGACTGATAATCCGACAGTACGGATTCATGGATCGTGACGATGTCCGGAGCGTCACCTGAAGCGAACTGCGCGGTCAGCTGATCATAGCCGGGCCATTCCACGGTGGTGACGTTGACGTGAACATCGGGATTGTCGGCATTGAACTTGTTGATCAGCGAGGTGATGATGCCGCATTCGCCAACGGCCTTGGTGGGATCGGTGTTGGTGCCGAAATCGGCATCGCAGGCGCCGAAAAAGCGCTGCACGCTCAGTTCCGTGGCGGCGAAGCTTGGAGCTGCGAGCATCATTGCGCCCGCAGAAACTGCGGCAAACAGTATTTTCTTCAGTTTCATATCAGTTCCTCCTACTGAGTTTCCGCCGCTCCACCCTGGATTGGCTTTCGTGCTTCAATTGCTGCGCATTCCCCCCGGCCGTCAGGCAATCTTCGTTATCTCACCGCAGCGCCGGAGACCGCCGTGACGATGTATTTCTGGAAGAACAGGTAGACGATCAGGATCGGTGCACCGGCAAACACCGCCTGCGCCATCAGGAAGCCGATGCCTTCGGACTGGGCGAAATTGGTCTGGGTCGAGGCCATGCCGACCGTCAGCGTGAACATGTCCTTCCTCGTCGCCGAAATCAGCGGCCAGAAGTAATCGTTCCAGGCGCCGAGAAAGGTGAAGATGCCGAGCGTTGCCTGCGCAGGCAGCGTGAGCGGCAGAAGCACCTTCCAGAAAATCCTGAGCCGGCTGGCGTTATCGAGCATGGCGGCTTCGTCCAGCTCCTTCGGGATGGCCTTGAAATACTGGGTCATCAGGAAGACACCGAACGGAGCCGAAAGGCCCGGCAGGATGAGCCCTTGATAGGTGTTGTGGAACTTCAGCATGCTGAAGATCTGGTGGCGGGCGACGAGCACGGCCTGCTCCGGGACCGCCAGGCCGAACAGCACAATCACGAACAGCACGTCTCGGCCGGGGAAATTCAGCCGTGCAAAGCCGTAGCCGGCGAGCGACGACAGGATCAACGTGCCGAGCGTCAATCCGCCCGAGACGATGATGCTGTTGCGCACCCAGATGAACACCGACGAGGTGCCGACGGTGTTGATATAATTCTTCAGCGTATAAGGCGCGTGAAACACCGAATTCGGATCGGCCATCAACTCGGCATTGTCCTTGAGCGACAGGCCGATCACCCACAGAACCGGCGCGATCATGACGATCGAAAGCAGGATGACGAGGGCTAATAGCACATGGTCGCCAAATGCCCGTCCCTTGATGGAAGTGGCTGGAGCGCTCATGCCTGGTCTCCCCTGCTGCGTGTCACCAGGTACTGGGCCATGGCCGCAATCAGGATGAGGATGAACAGGATTTCCGATGCAGCGGCGCCCAGGCCGAGATCCCAGCGACGGAATGCGGTATCGTAGATGTAGAGCACGATCGGCTTGGTCAGGTTGTTCGGACCGCCGCGCGTCATCAGCCAGGCTTGGCCGAACAGCTGAAATTGCAGCACGATCTGGATGATGATCACCAGGATGAAGGTCCGCTTGATCGACGGCAGCGTGATCGAGCGTAGCGTTTGCCAGCGATTGGCATTGTCCAGGGCTGCCGCCTCATAAATATCCTGTGGAATCTGCTGCAGCGCCGAGAGAAAGAGCATCATCGGCAGGCCGATGCACCACCAGACGGTGGCAATGGCGATGCCGATCATCGCCAGGCTGGGATCGGAAATGAAGGCCGGTGCGGTCGCGCCGAACCATCCGTAGATCGTCGACAACAGGCCGACATTCGGAATGAAGACGATGCGCCAGATCAGCGTGACGATGGTGACCGACAGCACCGACGAGGAAAAGAACAGCGTCCGCAAAACCGCCGCAGTGCGCGTGCGGCGGTTGAGGCAAAGCGCCAGGAAAAGGCCGATCAGCGCCAGCGTCGGTACCGTCAGAAGCACGAAATAGAAGGTGTTCCAGATCGATTGCAGGAAAACCTTGTCGTGATACAGCCTGGCATAATTGCCGAGACCGACAAAATTTCCGGACGAGAACGTGTCGGCCTTGTGGAAACTCAGCCACATCCCCCAGAGCAGCGGGAAGAGCAGCAGCGTGGTGAAGAAGAACAAGAATGGCGCAACGAAAATGAAGTTTCGCCATTGCGGCGCATAGATGTCGGCAGTACGGGCTCTGACGCCGACAGCCAGCGTCGCGGTCGGGGACATCGCCAGCCGGTCAGCCATCTCAGGCCTCCCTCGCATGCCAGGCGCGGCCGGTCTCGTTGAACAGATGCGATTTCTGGCCGTCAAAGGCGAGCCCGATTCTGTCGCCGACGGCGACGCGGCTGTTGCCGGCATCCGAGCCGACGATCTGCTGGCCATCGCCCAGCCGCGCGTAGATCAGGGTGCGTTCGCCGAGCCGCTCGAGCACATCGACGACGCCGTCGGCATTGCCCTGCCCGGCGGCAACGATGCGCACGTCTTCAGAACGGATGCCGAAAGTGTACTTGCCGTCGGTCAATTGGCTGGAGGCGATCTCGGTCTGCACCGATATGCCGTCCGCAAAGCTGGCCGTGGCGTTCTTGCCCGATCTGTCGAGTGTCGCATCGACGAAGTTCATCGCCGGCGCGCCGACGAAACCCGCGACGAATTTGGTCGCCGGGCGCTCGTAGATCTCCATCGGGGTACCGATCTGGTCGATCTTGCGATTGTTCATGACGACAATGCGGTCGGCGAGCGTCATTGCCTCGACCTGGTCGTGGGTGACGAAGATCATCGTCGATTGCAGCCGCTGGTGAAGCTGGGCAAGCTCGATGCGGGTACGGGTGCGCAACGCCGCATCGAGATTGGAGAGCGGCTCGTCGAACAGAAAGGCCTTCGGCTCCTTGACGATCGCACGGCCGATGGCGACGCGCTGGCGCTGACCGCCGGAGAGCTGGCCCGGCTTGCGATCGAGCAGATGCGGCATTTCCAGGATGCGGGCGGCTTCATTGATGCGCGCCTCGATGACCTTGCCTGGTACGCCGATATTCGCAAGGCCGAAGGCCATGTTGTCGCGCACCGTCATATGCGGATAAAGCGCATAGGATTGGAACACCATCGCAATGCCGCGCTTGCCCGGCGGCAAATGATCGATGCGCTCGTTGTTGATGGCAATCTCGCCGCTATCGACAGCTTCGAGCCCGGCGATCATTCGAAGAAGCGTCGATTTTCCGCAGCCGGACGGGCCCAGGAACACGATGAATTCGCGTGCCCTTATGGAGAGCGACAGATGGTCCAGCACCGTCATGGCACCGAACTGCTTGCTCACGTTCCTGATCTCGATATCGGCCGTCACGTCGACGCTCCTCCTCAGCGTTTGCGCTTTCTCGATGATCCGCCTGAACTCAGAGCCTCAGGCGTATGACCTGGTAGGAATACGCCGGCAGCGACAGGCTCAGCTTGCCGCCGGCGAGCGAGGCGCCCTCACCTTTCCTGGGGCCGACATTGCCAGGGTTTTCGGCCGAATTGACGGCTTTCAGATCGGCGTGTGCCATCACCTGGTGATCGACGATCTCCGCCGCGCCGAAGCCGGTGAGGTCGACCACTGTTTCGATTGCCTCGCTCGAATGGCGGTTGACGGCGAAGAAGGTGACGTGGCCGGTTTGCCTGTCGTGCACGCCGGCAACGTCGACATAGGCGACGTCGCCCGCAACGCTGGATTTGTAGGTCGGGCTTTCCACCTTGAGATCCAGCGCATTGCCGCGGCCATAGTTAGAAGCAAACAGATAGGGATAAAAAATCGTCTGCCGCCATGCCGGGCCATTCGGAACGGTCATGATCGGCGCGATGACATTGATCAGTTGTGCCAGGCAGGCGATCTTGACGACATCGGAACGGCGGATGAAGGTGTTGAGGATCAGGCCGACCTGCAGCACATCCTCGAAATTATAGATGTCTTCGAGCAACGGCGGGGCGAACGGCCAGCCGTTGCTGCCGCCGAGTATCTTCCTGTCCTGCTCCTTGGAATGGTACCAGACGTTCCATTCGTCGAACGAGATGTAGACCTGCTTGTTGGAGCGCTTCTTGGCCTTGATATAGTCGATGACGCCGGCCACCGAGACAATGTAGTCGTCGAGCTTTTCGCTCATCGCGAGATAGTTCGGAGCGTCGTTGGCTTCGTTATCGAAATACATGTGCAGCGAGATGTAGTCGACCTCGTTGTAGGTATGGTCGAGAACCGTCGCTTCCCATTCAGGGTAGGTCGGCATCTTGGCATTCGAAGAGCCGCAGACCACCAGCTCGAGTGACTTGGAGAAGGCGCGCATGGCCTTGGCCGTCTCATGCGCCAGGCGGCCATACTCATCCGCGGTCTTGTGGCCGATCTGCCAGGGGCCATCCATTTCATTGCCGAGGCACCAGAGCTTGACGTCGAAGGGCTCCTTGCGGCCGTTGGCGATGCGCCTGTCGCTCCATTTGCTGCCGCCGGGATGGTTGGCGTACTCCAGCAGGTTGCGGGCTTCGTCTAGGCCGCGCGAGCCGAGATTGACGGCAAGCATCATCTCGGTGTTGGCGGAGGTGCACCAATCGGCAAATTCATGTAGGCCGACTTCGTTGCTTTCCGATGTGTGCCAGGCGAGGTCGAGGCGGACCGGGCGCTGTTCCTTGGGGCCAATGCCGTCTTCCCAATTGTAGGCCGAGACGAAATTGCCGCCGGGATAGCGGACGATCGGAACATTGAGTTCCCTGACGAGATCGATGACGTCCTGCCTCATGCCGTTGGCATCCGCTGTCGGATGGCCCGGCTCGTAGATGCCGGTGTAAACTGCTCGCCCCAGATGCTCGATGAAGGATCCGTAGAGCCTCGGATCGATTTCCGAGACAACATAATGCGGATGAGCCGTAACGGCTGCCTTCATGCATTCCTCCCATCGATATCACAAACGATGATTTAAATCATCTTGCCCGATATCAAAGCGGGATTGGCAGCCCTTCGTCAAGCCAAAATACCCAAATGTAGGACAATTAGACGAACGCTTTGGCACGGCAGAAAGCCAGCTAGTTGAAATTGCTGCGTTATCTTCAGAACCCGGTTTCATGATATCAACCAGTTTTGATCCTGAGCAGGATGTCCTGATCGTAATTTCCAAAGCCCTTGCCGAAAATGTTGATCCCGCCGGGGCGCTTGGCGTCGTCCTTGACGCCGATACGGACGCGGATTGAATGATGGCTCTTCAGATCGAGTGCGGCGAGGCCGGTTTCTGAAATCCTGAGGCCGTCGACATAGGTGCCGTCATTGGCAATTCGCCAGTTCTTCAGCTTGCCGTATTGCGAGCCCTTGAGCTTCCACCAGGAGGGCGTGAAGACGCCGCGCTTGTCGCCGAAATCCCCTGGCGACGTCCAGGTGCCGACATCGACGCCATTGATCGTCAGCGTGATGTCCGAGGGCCAATCGGCGCTGGTGCCCGGCACTTCCGAGGACAGCTCTATCGCCACTTCGAGTCCGGTGATCTCGGCATTGGCGAGCTTGGCATTGTTGGGGAACTGGTATTCGACAAAACCGCGCGTGAACCATAGCAGACCGGCTTTCATGCGGTCCGGATCGAGGAAAGTGTTGGGAACATCTAGCAGGCCGATGATGCCGTCCGGCGAGCAAAGGCCGCAGGGTGCGGTAACCTCGAAGCTGGTGTAAAGCCCGATCGGCATCGACACTTCGATCGCGTCGTTCTTGACCGCACGATATTCGCTCTTGAACACGACGAGCACTTCTTCGGCCGTCGGATAACAGATTTTCTGACTGCCCTTCTTCGCTTTCAGGTTCTCGGTGCGGATCAGCCCCGCATCCTCCAGCACCTGGATGTTGGTTGAGACGGTCGACTGCGGCAGCGACAGCACGGCGGCGATTTCGTTGACATTCATCGGCCCCTTCTCATGCAGCAGTTTCAGCATCGAGATCCGCGCCGAGGAGGCAAGCCCCTTGAGCACCGCAATGCCTTCCTCAGGTTCTATCACCAGAAAATTGCGACTCATGAAATTGCCCGACCTATGCAAAATCTATATCCGAAATTATCCTGTATATCGGGATATCTGATTTAATCAATGCGCAGGCAGGACGCCGAGCAATTTGTTGAATCCAGCAAGGCCGGTGGTCGTACGGTGGCCCTGCACAGAATTTGTGCAGGAGCCATATGCAGAGTGGACACCTGAACGCCTATCGCCCAATCTAGTCCGGAGCCGAGCCCGGTGATGGCGGCTTGCACTTTAACCGGTTGGACGGATCGTGACCAAAGGGTGGAAATTATACGATCAGCGACTGGCCTGGGTCCTCGTCGCGCCTGCGCTTTTGCTGCTCACCCTGCTTCTGCTGCTGCCAATCGCGATGATGACGGTCTACACATTTTTCACCTTCGTCACCGCGGGGGTGGAGTCGGCGGTGCTGACCTTCGACAACTGGAAGGAATTCCTCACCGATAGTTACTATCACGGCTTTCTTTGGAAGACCGTTCGCGTCGGCGCCATCACCGCTGTGATCTGCGCGATCCTTGGTTATTTCCCCGCCTATTTCATCTGGGCCACGACCTTCAGGCACAAATGGCTGCTGTTGCTGCTGCTCATCGTGCCGTTCTGGATCAGCTTCACTATCCGGACGTTCTCGTGGATCCATATTCTCGGCGAACAGGGGCTGATCAACGTCGCGCTCATCAGGCTGGGGGTCATCAACGAGCCGTTGCCGATGCTCTACACCGAGGGCGCCGTCATCATGGGGCTGCTGCATTTTCTGCTGCCCTATATGATCCTGAACATCTATGTCAGCCTGGAAAGTATCGACCGCACGCTGATCGCCGCCGCCCGCTCGATGGGCTGTACCAGCGCGCAGGCGTTCCGCGAAGTGACCCTGCCGCTATCGATGCCGGGGCTGGGCGCCGGGCTGCTGCTCTGCTTCGTGCTGGCGGCCGGCTCCTACGTGACGCCGCAGCTGCTCGGCGGCAGCCGCGATGCGCTGTTCGGCAACCTGATCTACGATACCATCATGGGGCAGCTCAATTGGCCGATGGGCGCCACGCTTTCCATCGTCCTGTTCGTCCTGCTCGGCGCGGCCGCGGCCGCCTACAGCCGCTATATGGGCCTATCGCAGATCATGAAGGGCCTCAGTGCATGAGAGCGGATCATCCCGATCGCGAAGGCAGATGGGCGTGGCGGCTGACCGGCGCGATCACGGTATGCGTCTACGTCTTTATGTTTGCGCCGATCCTCGCCACGATCGTGCTTTCCTTCAACGCCTCGATGTTCGGCGGCTTTCCCCTTACCGGCTTCAGCCTGCGATGGTATGAGAAGCTGCTCACCAACGAGCCGGTTCTCGACGCCTTCAGGACATCGATGTGGATTGCCCTGGTGACGGCAACGGTGACGACGCTGCTCGGCATCATGGCGGCATTGGCGCTGGTGCGCTTCGAGTTCCGTGGCAAGCAGGCGATCAACACGCTTGTCATTCTTCCCGCGCTGGTCCCCGAAACGATACTCGGCGTCGGCCTGCTGGTCATGATCAAAGCCGTCGACCAGCCGCGCAGCATGACGCTGCTGGTGCTCGGCCACATTCTGCTCACGCTCCCCTACGTGGTGCTGATCGTCCAGGCGCGTATGGTCGGCATAAAACGTTCCTATGAGGAGGCGGCGCTTTCGCTCGGGGCGCCGCGTGTGTCGACATTCCGCGAGATCACGCTGCCGCTGCTCATTCCCGCAGTGCTTGCCAGTGTTCTGCTCGCTTTCACCATTTCGTTCGACAACACCTCGGCCAGCCTGTTCTGGCGGCCGGCGGGCGTCGAGACCATGCCGACGCAAATCCTTTCGATGCTGAAGATCTCGATCAGCCCCGAGGTGAACGCGCTCGGGACCGTCATGATCCTTTTGACGGTCGGCATTCCCTTGGCTGGCGGGCTCATCCTGCAAAGCCTCACCTGGTTCAAGGCAGGCAAGTGAAAATGAAAATGGGAGAATGGAAATGAAACTGACAACCACCAAACGACTGGAACGGCTCAACGAACGCTATGCCAATGGCGACATCAGCCGGCGATCATTCCTGACCCTGACGGCCGCCGCTGCCGCCGCCACCGGGCTTTCCATGCCCTGGACGGGTCGGGCGCTGGCCGCGGTTTCGGAAGTGCGCTTCGACGGATGGGGCGGCGTGGTGCAGGAGGCGATCGATAAGTACGCGTTCCAGCCTTACACCGCCAAGTCCAAGGTCAAGGTCGTCCAGGGCACCTTTGGCGACGAGAACGAGATCATCACCAAGATCAAGACGTCGAAGCCGGGCGACTTCCAGATCGTCCATTCTTCCGGCGTGAACTACTACATCAAATACGTCAATGGCGGTTTCAATTCGGAGATAAACGAGGCGAACATTCCGAACATGGCGAATGTGCTGACCGCCATGATCGAGCCATTCCGCAAGATCACGCCGAAGCTGTCGGCAGTGCCATATGATTACGGCACCACCGGCATCGCCTACAACAACAAGGTCATCTCGCCGGAGGAAGCCAAGGAAAAGGGCGCCAACCTGCTTACCGACACGAAATATGCTGGCAAGATCGGCGGCTACGCCGATATGACGACGCGCGTCTGGTATGCGGCGCTGCAGACGAAACAAGACCCCAACAACATCCAGGACATGGATGCGGTCTGGGCCAAAGTTCGCGAGACCCGCGACCTGGCCAAGAAGTTCTGGAGTTCCGGCGCGGAACTCATGGACCTCCTGTCGCGCAACGAGATCGTCGTCACCGACGCCTGGTCAGGACGTGTCGCCGCCCTGCAGCAGCAGGGCCAGCCGATCGGCTATCTCGACCCTGCCGGCTCATACGCATGGATGGAGGACATGCTGGTGCTCAAGGGTTCGCCCATGGCCGAATGCGAGGAGCTGATCAACTTCATGCTGGATCCGGCCACGTCGATCGCCGTCGCCGAGGGCCAGAACTATCCGCCATCGCTTGACCCGACCAAGGTGAAGCTGACCGACAAGATCGCGGCACTTCCGGCCTTCGACCCGACCGGATCGATGAAGTCGCTGACCTTCGCCGATCCGCTCTACTGGGCGAAGAACGAAGACGCCTGGACCAAGCAATGGGACAGGGTGTCGAAAGGTGCATGACGACAACAGCCACGACCATCAGCCCCGGCCGGCTTCGGCCGGGGCTGATGGCGACCCGCTCGCCCAGAGCGAGAGGCAGCAGCCTATAGAAAAGCCTGCGGTCGAGTTTCGCGACATCGATATTTTCTACGGCAAGTTCGCCGCTGTGCGCGATTTTTCACTGGCGATCCGCAAGGGTAGTTTCGTCACCTTGCTGGGGCCGTCCGGGTGCGGCAAGACGACGATCCTGCGATCGATCGCGGGCCTGGTCGACATCTCCGGTGGCCAGATCTCGATCGGCGGAAAGCGGGTCGACGACATCCCGATCTACAAGCGCAACATTGGTCTGGTGTTCCAGAACTACGCGCTCTTTCCGCACAAGAACGTCTTCGACAACGTCGCATTCGGCCTGAAATACCGGAACGTGCCGAAACCGGAAATCGTGCGCCGGGTCAAGAAGGCGCTGGATATGGTGCGGCTGCCCGGCAGTGAGACAAAGCTGCCGTCACAGCTTTCGGGCGGCCAGCAGCAACGCATCGCACTGGCCCGCGCCATCGTCTTCGAGCCGGAAGTGCTGCTGCTGGACGAGCCCTTGTCGGCGCTCGATGCCAATATGCGCGAGGACATGCGCGTCGAGATCAAGAAAATCCAGAGGGAGACGGGCATCACCGCTATCTTCGTGACGCACGACCAGGAAGAAGCCTTGTCGATGTCCGACCATATCGTTGTAATGAACGCCGGCCTGATCGAGCAGATCGGCTCCCCCGCGCAGGTCTATGACCAGCCGGCCACCGCATTCGTGGCCAATTTCCTTGGCAAGGCCAACATGCTGCCCGGCAGCGTGACAGTGATAGACGGCAAGATGGCAACGATCGCGCTGGCCAGCGGCCATGTGGTAAAAGCAGCCGCGCCGAAGGCGCTCGCGATTGGCAGCGCGGTCACCGTCGTCGTTCGCCCGCAGAAGCTCACCGTCGGTACATCAGGTGCTGCCAACAGGCTGGCGGGACGGATCGTCTCGACCTCCTATCTCGGCGGCAATGCGGTCTACGAGATCGACATCGGCGCCGGCACGCTGGTGCGCGCCAACACGCTGATCGATGGCCAGCCGCTGCGTGAAGGCGAAACGGTCGATGTCTGCTTCGATCCGCTGGGCTGCGTGCTTCTCGACGCGCAAGGTTTACGCATCGCATAGCGAGGCGGAACCGAGCCGTTCAGTCTTTCGCGTCACCCTTTGGTCCGAGAAACCGCGCATAGAACTCACCGACAATACCGCGCCGGAAAACCAGCACGCAGACCATGAAGGTCAGGCCGGTGGCGATGGTCACCGGAAAATTGGAGGTGGCGAGCGTGTTTTCCAGGCCGACGACCAGACTGGCGCCGATGATCGGCCCGACCATGGTGCCGATGCCGCCGAGGAGCGTCATCAGGATCACCTCGCCCGACATCTGCCAGGTGACGTCGGTGAGTGTGGCAAACTGAAAAACGATCGCCTTGAGCGCACCGGCCAGCCCGGCCAATGTTGCCGACATGACGAAAGCCGCCAGCTTGTAGTTGGCGACGGAATACCCCAGCGAAATGGCCCGGCTCTCGTTTTCCCGGATGGAACGCAGGATCATGCCGAAAGGCGAGTTGATGATGCGCCAGATGGCGAACACGCCGATCAGGAAGACCACCAGCACGAAATAATAGATGTTGATCGAGACGTTCAGGTCGAGCATTCCAAGTAGCCTGCCGCGCGGCACGCCCTGGATGCCGTCCTCACCTCCGGTGAGCGGCGCCTGCACGCAGAAGAAGAAAAACATCTGCGACAGCGCCAGCGTGATCATGGCGAAATAGATGCCTTGCCGGCGGATGGCAAAGAAGCCCATCACAAGGCCGAGCAGCGCGGCTCCCAGGACACCGAGCAGGATGCCCGCTTCCGGCGGCCAGCCCCAGACCTTGACCGCGTATGCGGTAAAATAGGCCGCCCCGCCGAAGAATGTCGCGTGGCCGAAGGACAACAGCCCGGTGTAGCCGAGCAGAAGGTTGAACGCGCAGGCAAACAGCGCAAAGCACAGCATCTTCATCAGGAAGATCGGATAGACGAAGAAAGGCGCCACCAGCAGCGCCAGGATGCCGAGCCCCACCAGCGTCCATTCAAGCCATACCGAACTTTTGCCGCGCGTCTCGCGAAGTGAGAGTTCGGCCATCTCAGGCATCCCTTCCGAACAGGCCGGCTGGCCGGACCAGAAGCACGATCGCCATGATGACGAAGACCACCAGATTGGAGGCTTCGGGATAGAAAACCTTGGTCAGGCCTTCGGCGAGGCCAAGCATGTAACCGGTGACGATCGCCCCGAGGATCGATCCCATGCCGCCGACCACGACGACGGCGAAGACGACGATGATGAGGTCAGATCCCATCAGCGGGCTCACCTGATAGATCGGCGCGGCGAGAACCCCTGCAAGCCCGGCAAGAGCGGCGCCGAGGCCGTAGGTGAGGGTCAGCAGCAACGGCACGTTGACGCCGAAAGCCTGCACCAGGCCGGGGTTCTCCGTTGCCGCGCGCAGATAGGAGCCCAGCCTGGTCTTCTCGATCAGCGCCCAGGTGCCGAAACAGACGATCATCGAGGCGACCACCACCCAGCCGCGGTAATTAGGCAGGAACATGAAGCCGAGATTGGTTCCCCCGGAGAGCAGCGGCGGCACGGAATAAGGGCTTCCCGATACGCCATAGTAGTAACGGAACACTCCTTCGAGCACGAGCGCGAGGCCAAAGGTGAAAAGCAACCCGTAGAGCGGGTCGATGTCGTAAAGCCTCGACAGCGCCAGGCGCTCGACCACGACGCCGAAGCCGCCGACGATCAGCGGCGACAGGATCAGAGCCGGCCAGTAGCCGATGCCGAACCGGGTGAGAAGCAGGTAGCCGATGAAGGCGCCGAGCATATAGAGCGCGCCGTGGGCAAAATTGATGACGCGCAACAGGCCGAATATGACAGCCAGGCCCAGGCTCAACATTGCGTAAAACGAGCCGTTGATGAGGCCGACCAGCAATTGGCCGAGGAATGCCTGAACGGGTATTCCGAAGATCATCATCATGGCGCCATCATACACCCAGCACTTCATGCAGCAGCGTCATGCGATCCGGCAGTTCGCCGACCGGAAAGCCCGCCACGACCTTGCCGTGCTCCATCAGGTAGAAACGGTCGGTGACGCGGCTGGCAAAGCGGAAATTCTGCTCGACCAGCAGGATCGTCATGCCGCGTTTTTTCATCGTTGCCAGCAGATCGCCGATGCGCTGCACGATGACCGGAGCCAGGCCCTCGGTCGGCTCATCGAGAAGCAGCATTTTCACGCCGGTTCTGAGCATGCGCGCGATCGCCAGCATCTGCTGTTCGCCGCCCGACAGCCTGGTGCCGGGGCTGTTGCGGCGCTCCTTCAGATTGGGGAAGAGATCGAATATTTCCTCCACGCTCATGCCACCCTCGGCGACGATCGGCGGCAAGACCAAATTCTCGTCCACGGTCAATGTTGCGAAGATGCCGCGTTCCTCCGGCACCAGGCCAATGCCTTGATGCGCGGTCCGGTGCAACGGCAGGCGCATCAAATCCTTGCCGTCGAAAAAAATCTGCCCGGTCCGCTGGCGAATCAGCCCGATAATGGCGCGCAATGTCGTGGTCTTGCCGACGCCGTTGCGGCCCAGCAACGTCACCGTTTCACCTGGAAAGACCTCTAGATCGACGCCATGCAACGCATGGCTCTCGCCATACCAGGCGTTGAGGCCGCGGACTGCGAGCAGCGGCGCGGCATCACTCATCGGCGGTGCCCATGTAGGCGATCCTCACCCGCTCGTCGCGGCTGACCGTGGCGTAGTCGCCGGCGGCAAGGATTTCGCCGCGCTGCATGACGGTTATCCAGTCGCAAAGATCGGCTACAACAGTCAGATTGTGCTCGACCATCAGCACCGCGCGCTCCTTGGCGACCGAGCGGATGATGTCGGAAACTGTGCGCACATCCTCATGCCCCATGCCGGCCATCGGCTCGTCGAGCAGCAGCACTTTCGGGTCGAGCGCCAGCGTCGTGGCGATCTCGAGCACGCGTTTCCTGCCATAGGAGAGATCGGCGGCGGGCCTGTTCTTGGCATCGTCGAGGCCGACCGACCGCAAAAGCTCCTCGGCGCGCGGCGTCAACCGGTCGAGGGCCGCCAGCGAGCGCCAGAACTGAACGCTGAGCCCGCCCGGCCGCTGCAGCGCAACGCGCACATTATCGAGCACGCTGAGATGCGGAAACACCGCCGATATCTGGAACGAGCGCACCAGGCCCATCCGCGCGACCTTGGCCGGCGAGGTGCGGGTGATGTCGTGGCCGAGCAGTTCGATCCTGCCGCTGGTCGGCGGCAGGAACTTGGTGAGCAGGTTGAAGACGGTGGTCTTGCCGGCACCGTTAGGTCCGATCAGTGCGTGGATATTGCCGTGGTAGAGGTCGAGATCGACATTCCTGACCGCAACAAAGCCGGCGAAGTCGCGCCGCAAACCGCGGGCGGAAAGCACTACCCGCGGCTCATTCGGTTCAGGCGGCGGCATCGGTCCGCCAATCACTCGCCGGCCGTGGGACAGCCGCTCTCCTTGGCGCTCAGGAACGCCTCGTTACCGGGGATCGTGGCGAGCGGTTTGTAATAGTCCCACTCCTTGGTGCTCTCGCTCGGCGACTTGACCTGATAAAGATACATGTCGTGAACCATGTTGCCGTCGGCCTGCACTTTGCCGTTTGCCGTAAAGACGTCGTTCACCGGCATCGCATGCAATTCCTTGGCGACCGCCTCGGTTCCATCGGTGCCGGCTTTGTCGATCGCCTTCAAATACTGGGTCACCGCTGAATAGGTGGCGGCCTGGATCATGTTCGGCATGCGGTTGGTGCGCTTGAAGAACCGCTGGGCGAAATCGCGGCTCTTGTCATCGCGATCCCAGTAGAAACCTTCGGTCAGCACCACGCCTTGCGCTGCCTCGAGGCCGAGCCCATGCACCTCGGCCAGCGTGAACAGAAGGGCTGCAAGACGTTGGCCGCCCTGCACGATACCGAATTCGGCCGCTTGCTTGATCGAGTTGGAGGTGTCGAGGCCGGCATTCGCCAGGCCGATGACCTTGGCGCCCGACGATTGCGCCTGCAGCAGGAAGGATGAATAGTCGGTCGAGCCGAGCGGGTAACGCACCTCGCCAACCACCTTGCCGCCATGGCTCTCGACGAACTTTGCGGTCTGCTCCTTGAGCGAATATCCGAATGCATAATCGACTGTGACGAAGAACCAGCTGTCGCCGCCTTGCTGGACGAGAGCGCCACCGGTCCCCACTGCCTGCGAATGCGTGTCGTAGGCCCAGTGGAAGCCATAGGGCGAGCACTGTTTGCCGGTTAGCTCGGTGGTCGCCGCGCCGGTGACGATGTCGATTTTCTTCTTTTCCTTAGAAATCCCTTGAACGGCGAGCGCCACCGAGGAGGTGGTCAGTTCCATGATGGAATCGACCTGTTCGGTGTCATACCACTGCCGCGCAATGTTGGAGGCGATGTCCGGCTTGTTCTGGTGGTCGGCGCTGACGATCTCGACCGGCGCACCTTGCACCTTGCCACCGAAATCCTCGACCGCCATCTTGGCGGCCTCGACCGACCACTTGCCGCCGAAATCGGCATAGACGCCCGACTGGTCGTTGAGAATGCCGATCTTGACCTTGCCGTCGGAAATCTCGGCGGCTGCGGCAGGCATCGCAGTCGCTGCAAGAAGCGCGGCCGAGACCAGGTACGATATCTTCATTGGTGACTTCCTCCCTTATGGTCGACAACCAGGAATCATGTCGGCGGCTGCCTGCTGCGGCACGAAGAGTGGCCTCCCACATTCCGTCCTCTCCGGCGCCAGATCGCGCAGCGCTATACGGCCGCCTATGCCCGTCCTTCAAATCGTAGCATCGCTCGGCAACGCGAGAACAGTTACTTTAGTATTAGGCATTCGCGATGCCCGGCCGCCGAAGCGCAAGATAGCGCCGGATCGTGCGGCGTCCAGATCGGCCTCTATCCTCGCCGAAAGGGCGATTACGGCTGAACGGTCCTGATCCGATATCGCTGAACGAGAATTCCCATCGTCAACCGTCGGCTGGATGATGGCAAGCAACCAGGCGGCCCTCGCCAATGCTTTGGAGAAGCGGACGCTCGCTGCGGCAGATCGGGGTGGCAGCCGGGCAACGGGTGTGGAACCGGCACCCCGAGGGTGGGCTCATCGGACTGGGCAGGTCACCCTTGAGCACCAGCCGGCCGCGCCGCGCCCGGTCGATGCTAGGTATCGGCACGGCGGAACGCAGCGCCGCGGTGTAGTGGTGTCTGGGCGCCGCAAAGACCTCGTCGGTCGGCCCGCTCTCCACGATCGATCCCAGATACATCACCGCCACACGGCTCGAGATCTGACGCACCACGGAAAGGTCGTGAGCGATGAAGACATAAGTCAGGTTGAACTCCTCGCGCAGGTCGGCGAGCAGATTGACGATCTGCGCCTGGATCGACACGTCGAGCGCCGAGACCGGCTCGTCGGCCACGATCAGTCGTGGCCGCAGCGCCAGCGCGCGGGCGATGCCGATACGCTGGCGCTGGCCGCCGGAGAATTCGTGCGGATAGCGCGATGCGTGCTGGGGCGACAAGTCGACCCGGCGCAGGAGCTCGGCCACGCGGTCCGCCATTTCCGATGCCGAGAGGCGTTCATGGATGCGGAACGGATCGGCCAGAAGATCGCCGACCCGCCGGCGCGGATTGAGCGAAGCGCTGGGATCCTGGAAGACCATCTGCATCTGCCGCCGCAGCGGACGGAGCTGACGCTGGGAAGCGTCGCTGATGTCGCGGCCCTCGAATTCCAGCGACCCCGAGCTGATTTCGGTCAGACGCACCAGACACCGGCCAAGCGTGGATTTGCCGCAACCGGACTCGCCGACGATGCCGAGGGTCTCCCCGGGCCAGATGTCGAGCGACACCGTATCGACCGCATGCACGGTCCGGCGCCGCGCCGGGAAGATCGAGCGGCCGACGCTATAGCGCTTCGACAGGTCGCCGGCACGAAGCAGCGGACGTTCGCGTGGCATGGCATTCATCGTTGCATCTCCACCACGCCGCCAGGCCTCTGGGCAGCGAATTGCCTGCGCGTAGGCTCCGGCAACCGGCAGGCGGCGCGATGGCTCTCGCCTTGCATGATCGGCAGCTCAGCCAGGCAGGCGTCGTGGCGAAAGGCGCAGCGGGGGCCGAAGGCGCAGCCTTTCGGCAGGTTGGAGAGCGAGGGCGGAATTCCCGGAATGGCAGCAAGCCGGGCTGGACGTGGTCCCTCCATCGGCGGGATCGAGCCGAACAAGCCCCATGTGTAGGGATGCAGCGGCGCCCGGAACACGCTGCTCTTGCCGCCCTCCTCGACAAAGCGTCCGCCATACATCACCAGTACCCGGTCCGCGACTTCGGCGACGACGCCAAGATCGTGCGTGACCAGGATCACCGCGGAACCGAACTGGTCGCGCAATCGTCCGATCAGTTCGAGGATCTGCGCCTGCACCGTAACATCGAGGGCTGTAGTCGGTTCATCCGCGACGAGCAGCACCGGGTTGCAGGAGAGCGCCATGGCAATCACCGCACGCTGGCGCATGCCGCCGGAAAGCTGGTGCGGGTAGCTGTCGACGACCCGATCCGGATTTGCGATGCCGACCGCGTCCAGCAATTGCACGGCCCTCGCCCGTGCCGCTTTCGCCGACACTTTTTCATGCGCGCGCACCTGCTCGCTGATCTGATTGCCGATGGTATGCACCGGGGTGAGCGCCGACATCGGATCCTGGAAGATCATCGCGATCTGGCGGCCGCGAATGGCATCGAGCGCACGTCGCTTGAGCCCGATCAGCTCCTGTCCCATGAAACGGATGGAACCGGAGACTATAGCGTTGGGGCTGTCGATCAGCCCCATGATGGCGAGCAAGGTCTGGCTTTTGCCCGAACCGGATTCGCCAACCACACCGACGATCTCGCGCTGCTCGACGGAGAACGAAACACCTCCCACCGCGCGCACCAGGCCCTCGTCGCTGCGGAAGGAGACGGTGAGGTCCTTGACCACCAGAAGAGGAGCATCAGCCGACATCGCGAGCCCTCGGGTCGATGATGACGAAGACCACGTCGACGACGAAGTTAGCCATCACCACGAAGAAGGCGGCGTAGATCACCGTGGCCAGGATCATCGGCAGATCGAGCGTCTGCAGTGCCTCATAGGTGAGTTTTCCGACGCCCTGCAGTCCGAAGACCACTTCGGTCAGCAGCGCGCCGCCGCCGACCAGGGCACCGAAATCGAGGCCGAACATGGTGACGAATGCGACCAGCGAGGTCCTGAGGCCATGATGTAGCAGCACCCGCCGCTCGCCGATCCCCTTGGCCCGGGCGGTGCGGATGAAATCCTCCTGCATCATCTCGATCAGGCTTGCCCGCAGCACCCGGCCGTAGAGGCCGACATAAAGGGTTGCCAGCGTGAACCACGGGATGACGAGCGCCTTGAACCAGCCCCAGGGATTCTCGGTCAGGGGGATGTAGCCGAGCGGAGGAACCCAGGAAAACAGCCAACTGTCGTGCCAGCGGCTTTGCGTCAGCAGGTTGGCGACCTCGCCCAGCCAGAAGACCGGAATCGACACGCCTACCAAGCTCAGGATCATCAGCGCGCGATCGATGAATGTCCCGCGCGTTGCGCCTGCGATCACCCCGACAATCAGTCCACCCAGCACCCACAGCACTGCCGCGCCGCCGACCAGCGACAGCGTCACGGGAATGGCGCTTATCACGGTCGGAATGACGCGCTGCCCGCGATTGACGAAGGAGGTGAGATCGCGGCTGACGAAAAGCCGGTTCATCATCAGCCCATATTGTACCGGCAATGGCCGGTCGAGACCGAAATCGTGGCGCACCTGGATCAACGTCTCTTGCGAAGCATTGCGGCCGGCAATACGCGCCGATGGATCAGCGCCGGGCGTCGCAAAAAAGATCAGGAAAGCGACGACACTGATGCCGAACATGACCAGCACCATCTGACCAAGCCGGAAGCCGAGCGCGGCAACCACTAGACGCCCCTCGGCGAGGATTTCGGATCGAGCGCGTCGCGCACGCCGTCGCCCAGAATGTTGAGGGCCAGGACCGTGATGACAATGGCTAGCCCCGGCGCCAGTGCCACGACCGGCCGCGAATAGAGCAGGCCCTGGCCGTCCTGGATGATCGTGCCCCAGCTGGCATCCGGCGGCTGCACGCCGATCGACAGGAACGACAGCGAGGATTCCGTCATCATGTTGAGCGCCAGGATCAACGGCACGAAAACGATGATGCGGGTCACCACATTGGGCATGATGTCGCGCAAAAGGATGCGCCAGGGCGACGCGCCTAGGCCGATCGCAGCGGTGACGAATTCGGCATGCATCAAGGTCAGGACATGGCCGCGGATCGGCCGCGCCACATAGGGCACATAGACGATGCCGATGATGAAGACCGGTAGCCACAGGCTGCCGGAGCGGATTTCGAATGGACCGATCTGGATGCTCTGCGCAATCAGCACGATCGACAACGAAATCGCCAACAGGAAAATCGGAAAGGCCCAGAGCACGTCGAGAATGCGCGACAGGCCGATGTCGACGATGCCGCCGAAGAAGCCGGAAACGACCCCCAGGAATGTCGCGAACACGAGGCACAGCACCGCTGCAGCACCCGAGATCAACAGCGAATCCCGTCCGCCGTAAAGCAGCCGCGCCACCACGTCACGGCCCTGGTTGTCGGCACCGAGCATATAGGGGCCGATGCGCCAGGTCGGCCCGATCGGCGTCATGCCGAGGCCAAGGCCTTCCGTGGAGGGCTGCAGCACCGGCTGGGTCACCCCATCGACGACGATCTCGCCATTGAGATTGGTCACAAATGGATCGGTGGCGGAGACGTATCGCGCATAAAGCGGCGCCGCGAGCGAGGCGATCACGATGACGACGAGCACGGCGAAGGCCGATATTGCCGAACGATCGCCTTTCAGCTTGCGCCACGCGGTTCGCCACGGGCCATCGGTGGCCCTGCGAACCGGGATGGCGGGCGGGTCCGCAATGACATTGACCATGAACAGGATTGCCTGGGAAAAATCTCGGCCTGGAAGATGCGCTGATCCGCCGGAAAAGGAAATGCGACGGAGAGCCAGCGGCACTCCGTCGCATTGGCTCCGGTTGGCTATTCCACCCAGGACTGGCTGACGATCCAGTAGAATTGCGGGCTGAAGGTGAAGTTCTTCAGTCTGGAAGAGATCACATCGACGCGCTTTGGCGTGAACAGGACAGCGACCGGAGCCTTGTCCGTCACGGCCTTGTCGATGGCGGTCCAGAGTGTCGCGCCCTTGGCCGGATCGGCGATGGTGGCTGCCTCTGCCTCGTCCATCGATGCGTCGATCGACTTGTCGCAGAATCCCGAAATATTGACCGAGGCGTCGGAGCCCGGCGTAAACGAGGCACAGCTGAACAAGACCTGCAGGAAATTCGATGGCGCCGGGTAATCCTGGAACCATTGCGAGATCGAAATCTGCACCTTGTTGTTGGTGTTCTGGATGTAGGTGAACTGTATGTTCTGCGAGATCGGCTTGACCGACGTCTTGTAGCCAAGCTGGTTGAGCACATCCTGCAGGTAGACGCCGATCGCCTTCGCGACCGTGGTGTCCTCGGTGATGATCGTCACCTCCTGACCTGCGGTTCCCGATTCAGCGACCAATTGCTTGGCCTTGTCCATATCCGGCGCGGACCACTTCTCACCTGGATTGGTGGTGAACGGGCAATAGGCTGCGAATGACGGGAAGCCCGGCGGCAGGATCTGACAGGCCGGCTGCGCCAGATTGCTGCCGCCGAACAGCTTGACGATCGCGGCGCGGTCGATCGCGAAGTTCACCGCCTGGCGAACGCGGATGTCGTTGAACGGCGCCAGATTGGTGTTCATCGGCGCATACCACATCGCCGTCAGCGGGTGAACCGTGACCTGCTTGGCATATTTGGTGCCGAGTTCGGCGAGTCGGTCGGACGGCGGCGGATCGAACATCCAGTCCGCCTGCCCATTCTCGACCGCCGTCACCGCCGCCTCGTCGGTCAGGCCGAATTCATAGTCGATCTCGTCCGGATATCCGGACGGCTGCGCTTCCTTGCTCCATTCCTTGAAGTGAGGATTGCGCACAATCTTCATCAGCTTGTTGGGGTCGTAGCTGGCGATCATGTAGGGTCCGGTACCCGGGATCGGATCGGTGCCGGCGTCCTTGAGCGGCGCGCTCGCCGGCAGGATCGACGCATGTGGAACGGCCAGCTTCTGCAGGAACTCGGCGTCTGGCTGGACCAGGTTGAAGGTAATGGTTCCGGCCGCATCGTCAACCGACAGGCCGCCGTCGAGGGTGCATGCAGCCGGCGCCTTCAAGCACGCATCCGCGCCGACGATGCCCTTGTAGAAGGTCCCGGCCGTCGGCCCGCTGATCTTGAAGATGCGCTGGAACGAAGCGACCACATCTTTCGTGGTGACGTCCGAGCCATCCGCGAATTTGATGCCCTTGCGCAGCTTGAAGACATAGGTCTTGCCGCCGTTCTCGACCTGCGGGAGGCTTTCCGCCAGATCCGCGACGACCTCGAAGCCGGTCTTGTCCCCGGCCTTTTTGTAGGTCACCAGGCCATCGTAGAGGACATAATTGATCTGGAAATACTGCAGCGTGTAATTGATGTGCGGATCGGCGGTGCCTGCGGCGGCATTGGCCAGCAATCGGAGCGTGCCGCCTGGCTTGCCCTCGGCGGCCAAGGCACTGCTTGCCGGCGACATCATCGTCACGCCGAGCAGAGCCAGCCCGGGTATCAACGCTGTAAATGCTTTTTGGAGTCTCATATTTGTTCCCTCATGGAGGCGTGTCGGCTTTTGCCGCGCTGAGCCCGGTCGCTCGACCATCGCGCGGCTAAAAACAGTGCTGGGGTTGCGAACGGCGTCCGCTACTTGGCCCAATCGCAAAAGACTACGGCGAGCGAAGCCGGACGGGATAGCTATTAAGATAGATAGGGTCGGACAGGCTTATCCCGCCTATTTGTTGAGCAGCCGGCCGACATGGCTATTTGACAAGCAATCATCAGCGGGTAAGCTTGCCGGATGCAAAGCCTTCCAGGCGATCTAGAGAGCCGGTTCCGAACTGGAATGAGCATCGACGCTGCCATGGCGGCGGCAACGGAGGTGCTGGAGCCGATCGGTTTCACCGCATTCATCTACGACTATACGCCCGTGCCGGTCAGTCACAAGGGCGACCTTATCACGCCCTCGCTGATGGCTCTGCGCAACGTGCCGCGCGACATGCAGGATCTCTGGTGCAAGGGCGGATATTATCAGCTTGATCCGGTGCAGGAGGCCGCGCTCACCGTATCGAGACCGTTTCTCTGGTCGCACAACGGCGTTCAGAGCACCGTCATGCAGCGCGTGCTCCAGTCCAAGCACGATCCTGTGGTCAGCTATTTGCTTGACACCAGGATGACCTGCGGCGTCACCGTACCCATTCGCCTTGCCGGCGGCGATCTCGCCACCTTCACCGCGATCCGTGCCGAGCCGGAGGCCGGATTCGAGCTCGAAGCCAGACCCTTCATCGCCGAGATCGGCGATCTGGGTCATCTGCTGCATGACTCCGTCTACGCCGGTTTCGACGCCGGGATCCGCACCTGCCAACATGTCCATCTGACGTCGCGCGAACGCCAGTGCCTGCGCCTGGCCGCTGCCGGACTGACGGCCAAGCAGGTCGCGCGTGAGATTGGCCGTGCGGTACCTACCGCAACGCTGCACCTCAACGCGGCGACGCGAAAGCTTGGTGCGCGCAACCGCTTCCATGCCATCGCGCTCGCCGCCCATTACCGGCTGCTCGAACCGGAGCATTGAGGCTCGCGACCTGCGGGCGATCGGCCTTGGCTCGGGCAAACCCATAACCGGCCAACCTATAAATAGTGCTAGCTGTAAATGCGCCGGGCCGCTTAGTACCGTCGGCCGCAAACAAGGCTTGGGAGGGGTGCACCAAAGTGGCTCCTGCCGCGCCATGATGCGGAGCTTGGACTGTGACGGCACATGCGATCACCGAAGGATTTAGCGACTACAAGGGCTATCGCACCTGGTACCGTGTGACCGGGGACCTCGGGTCGGGCAAGCTGCCCCTGGTCGTCGCTCATGGTGGACCGGGCTGCACCCACGACTATGTGGACTCATTCAAGGAGCTTGCCGGAACCGGGCGAGCCGTCATCCACTACGATCAGATCGGCAACGGCAAATCGACCCATCTGCCGGACAAGGGCGGTGACTTCTGGACCGTCGATTTCTTCCTGGGCGAACTCGATGCGTTGCTCGCCCATATCGGCATTGCCGGCCATTATGCCCTGCTCGGCCAGTCCTGGGGCGGCATACTCTCGGCCGAGCACGCCGTGCGCCGCCCTGAGGGGCTCAAGGCATTGATCCTGGCCAATTCGCTGGCCTCGATGGCGCTGTGGGTGGAAGGAGCCCGGCAATTGCGCGCCGAGTTGCCAGCCGATGCGCAAAGTGCGCTCGACCGGCACGAAGCGGCGGGAACCACCGATCACCCCGAATATGTTGCGGCGACGAAGGCTTTCTACGACCGTCATGTCTGTCGCGTCGTTCCGATGCCGCCAGAGGTCGCCCGGACATTTGCGGCAATCGAGGAAGATCCGACCGTCTATCACACCATGAATGGTCCCAATGAGTTCCACGTCATCGGCACGATGCGGGACTGGACCATCGTTGACCGCCTGTATCGGATCGAGGCGCCGACCCTGGTTTTCCGCGGCTTCTACGACGAAGCGACCGAAGCCTGCGTCCAGCCCTTTCTGGATCATATTCCGCACGTTGAAGGCCTGGTCTTCCCGAATTCCAGCCACATGCCGCATGTGGAGGAAAAGCACGACTGCCTCACCGCCGTCGGACGCTTTCTGGCCAAACACGATTGACGTTCCAGCACCCGGCCTTCTGTTCCAACGGATCGTCGACACGGCGCAGTCGTCGTGAAGGCAGGTTCAGAAACCTCGAGCAGCCCGCTGTCCCATGCCTCCGCCGGCGCATTGTGATGCTCCGTGATCGCGACGCCACGCGGAGGCCTAACGTTGCGACGCAGATTGGCATGTCACCGGCATGCCGGAATCAGCTTGCCTTCCCCTGAACTGGCATCCCGTCGCTGAAAACCTGACGGACACGGCGTGGGAGGGGACCCTGTTGCCGGTGGGTACGGAAAGTATCGGACCCAAAGTTTCGCTAAGCAGTTGCAACCGAATTCATTAGCCGGCGTTAAAGTACGGGTGATCTAGCGGGGCATGGGGAGGCTTTCATGCAGACGTATCTCGTCGAGCGCATGGACGGTGACGATGTTATCTCGGTGCGCGTTGTCAACGCGCCGAGTCCGTTCAGAGCCGCAGCGATGATGACGGGCGGGCGTATTACCTTCCGAACGTGGGAAAAGGATTGGATCCGCGTGACCGACGAAAATCGGGGACAGATCTATGCATATTGTTTCGTCCCCGGCAGCTATTCCGACACCGAAGTATCGCCGGTATCGCCCGGGAGAACCACCGAATAGGCAATATGCCCGAATAGCGGCAATTCCGTCTTCGACCCCACCTTGGTCTTCGATCCCGCCTTGGCATGTGTCCGTGTCATGCGCACCACACAGCCAGCGAGCCTGGCATGATTGGCTCCGCCGGCGGCTTGCTTGAGGGAAGATCAGGGCATCATCAGAATGATCGATGAAAAGATTGGGGCGGGGGGCGATAAGTGACCCTAATCTTAGCGTAGGCAACTCATGTCTTCGGCATATTTGGGATCACAAGTCGCGGATCAGGATCTAGCGGTGGATTGTCAGACAACGACCTCCGATAATTGGTCAAGTGTCGCACAATACGCACTGGATCAGGGTGGTCCCGTACTGCGCCCATTTCAACGATTGGGCGTCGATTTTACCAACATTGCGGCCTTCGATCACCTGAGAAATGTCGTCCGCCAGTACCCCGACAAGCTTGCAATCAGCGACGGCGCCAATCGTCTGACCTATTCCCAGCTCCTCCGGTCAGTCGAGGCGCTGTCCCACCAGATCGCGGCGACCGTCCCAGACGGACAGGCGATAGGGATTCTTCAGGCCAACTCGGCCTGGTATCCCATTGCCATGCTGGCAAGCATGACGGCTGGGCGGCCTTCGGTGCCACTCAACGCGCGAGATCCTAGCTCGCGGATCCTTGAAATCGTGGCCGGAGCGCGGCTCTCAGCTGTCCTGGGCGAGGGCAATGTCCGACCCGATGGTTTGCCTCACCGGGTCAGTTGGATCGATGTGTCGACCAGTGCCGCCTCGCCGGCTGGGCAAGTGCCTCGGTCTTATTCCGTCCCGGTCGATGCGCCCGCCATCGTGCTTTATACGTCAGGGAGTACGGGCCGGCCCAAAGGCATCGTTAACAGCCAGCGCAGCTTGCTGTGCCGGGTCCAGCAATACGTCGATGCATGCCACATCAACTCGGATGATGTTTTCCTGCCATTGACGGGACCCGCCACAATCGCCGGGTGCCGGGAGATTCTTGCAGCTCTTCTCACCGGCGCCACCTTGCATCTGGTCGAAGTCGAAGCGGTCGGCTTGCGCGCCGTTCAACGCCTGGTGCGATCCGAAAACGTGACAATCACCTATCTGGTGCCGGCACTGCTTCGCGCGCTTATGGCAGACGGACCTGCAGAAGCGTTCCATTCACTCAGAGTCGCCCGGATCGGTGGCGAGAAAGTGCCCTGGACCGACATCGCCCTGCTGCGCAAGGCCGTCTCCGATACGTGCCTTATCCAGATCGGTTACTCGTCAACCGAGACCACCGGCTCGCAATGGTTCCTGCCGCGAGACTGGCCGGAGCATGGAGATTCGGTTCCAGTTGGCGGACTGCTGCCTGGAATCACCTTCGCAATTGTCGACGAAGCGGGTCGCCGCGTTCAACCGGGCCGCAGCGGAGAGCTTCTGATCAGGAGTCCGTATGTCTTGCTTGGCCATTGGGAGGACGGGGCGGTTGTACCGGCAACATCAGACCCGGACGATCCAGGCCTTCGGATTTTCGCGACAGGTGACCTCGTTCGACTTGATGATCAAGGCCTACTGCACATCGTCGGTCGCAAGGGGCGCCAGGTAAAAATCAACGGTCGACGCGTCGAGCCAGCCGAACTCGAACGGGTGCTGCGTTGTGCACCCTCTGTCGCGGATGCCGTGGCAATCGTGACGGCCGCGAATGAGCTTGTCGCCTTTGCTGTTCCTCGGCGCTCGGCCGAAGCGACCTTTTCGGACGAGCTTCGCCAGCTTGTCAGGACCAATCTGCCGCCGCCGCTGCGTCCCTTGCGGTTGCACACGATCGCCGAGATTCCGCGTCTGCCGAGCGGCAAAGTCGACATCACGACACTTGCAGAGATGGATCTTTCAGCCAGAGAGACAGCGGCGACCGCGCGTCCGCTCGAGCCGCGAGGCAAGCTGACCGCGCAGCAGGTCGTCCAGCGGGCATGGACCAGCATTCTCAATACGCGCGTGGCGGCAGGACGCTGGGATGACGCCGGAGGAGATTCGCTGAAGCTGCTGCACTGCGTCATGGAAATCGAAAGCGCCATCGGGCAGGAACTCGGCCTTGAGGCGTTCACCGTCGGGATGAGCCTGGAGGAAATGGTCAAGGCGGTCGTGTCCGCCCAGGCAGGCGATCAAAGCGAGCGCGCCCAGAAGCACGACCCTCCCATTCTTTTTCTGTTCCCGGGGTCCGTCGGCTATGGCCCGAGCCTTGCTGCCTTTGCAGCAGCGATGGGCAAGGTGACCCGCGTTGCCCCGATCAGGTATCCGGCCCTGGCTATGATACTGCGCGGAAAAGACAGCCTCGCCGATATGGCCGACGCCGCCGTCGACCAGATCCGCCGCGCCCAACCCTCGGGCCATGTACGACTTCTCGGCCATTCGCTCGGCGGCGCTGTTGCCTTCGAAGTTGCGGCGCGGCTGCTGGCAGCGGGGCGAACCGTAAAGTTCCTCGGCATCCTCGACACCAGCCTCGTCGGTGAGCGAAGCGCCCGCTGGGAGACGTTTACGCGCACATTCAATCGAATCCGAACCAACCGCGTGTCCGCTTACCGGATGACTTGCCGCGCCCTTGCGAAAGTCGCCGTGAAAATGCGGCGAGAGGCGCAACTGGTCCAGCTTCTCGACCGCTTCGCTCAAGGACAGTTCAACGCGACGAGCTTTAGAACCAAACTGGAATTGCAAGAGGTTTTGCGCGCGCAAGCCTTCTTCCAGTGGGTGGCCGAGCCAAAGCCGGCTCTGCCGATCACCGGCACCCTGTTCCGCTGTGCTCGACCCGGAATGCCTCTGGCAATCGGCTGGGATAGCGTCTTCGCCCATCTGGACGTGATTCCGATCGTCGGCAGCCACATCGATCTGGTTGTAGAGCCTCACGTCGCCACCAATCGTCCCCTTATCGAGAAAGCGGTGGCGAAAACCTATTCGCCAATCGAGTCTCGCAAACTGGAGTACAAGCCATCGACCTGATCTCAACATTCGGCAAAGACGCGCTGGTGCTCGACGCTGGCGCGGAAGTCGATCGCATCGTCCAGATCTTGCGCCAGCAGGTCTTCGGCACGCTGCGACGTCGAGGGGTGGTTGTCGGCCTCTCAGGCGGCATCGACAGCTCCGTCGTCGCGGCGTTGTGTGTTCGCGCCTTTGGGAAAGGCAAAGTCCTCGGGATATTCATGCCGGAGCGCCATTCCTCCGGCGACTCACTGAGGCTCGGCCGCATTGTCGCCGCACAGCTTGGTATCGAAACGATCCTGGAGGATATAGCGCCGGCCCTGGAAGCGATCGGCGCCTATAGACGGCAGACCGAAGCAATCCAGACCGTCGTTCCCGAATATGGGGACGGCTGGAAATGCAAGCTGGTGCTCGCTTCGGTTCTCGAGAGCAACGGTCTCAACATCACGCGCCTCACGGTCCAGGACCCCGAGGGCAGGACCGCCACGGTGCGTCTGCCGTCGGCAGCCTATCTGCAGATCGTCGCTGCAACCAACTACAAGCAGCGCCTGCGCAAGATGACCGAATACTACCATGCCGACCGCCTCAACTACGCGGTAGCGGGCACGCCGAACCGCCTGGAGTACGACCAGGGCTTCTTTGTCAAACAGGGCGACGGAATTGCCGATCTGATGCCAATCGTCCACCTCTACAAGACCCAGGTCTATCAGTTGGCCGAATATCTTGGGGTGGAGGACGAGGTCCGGCGCAGACCGCCCACCACGGACACCTTCTCGATGGCGCAGAGTCAGGAGGAGTTCTACTTCGCGCTTCCTTATTATCTGATGGATTTGTGCCTCTACGGCTTGAACCATGGGATCGCCGACGAAGACGTCGCTGAGGCAACCGGCCTCACCGTGATGCAGGTCCAGAAGGTTTTCAAGGATATCGACAGCAAGCGGCGCGCCGCACGTTATCTTCACGCGCGGCCCTTGGTGTCCTCTTCAATGGGCGAGGGCTAGGCGATGTGCGGCATCGCCGGAATTGTGTCGCTGAGCGCCGCAGCGGCGCCCCCTTCCAGGGATGCGCTGATACGCATGGCGGGCGCGCTGGCGCATCGCGGCCCGGACGAGCGCGGCCTTTACCGGGACAGACGTGCGGGATTGGCGCATGCCCGCCTGTCCGTCATCGATCTCGCAAGCGGCCAGCAGCCACTCGCCGGCGCGGGCGACACAATGTGGATCGTCTTCAACGGCGAAATCTTCAATTACGTCGAGCTGCGACAAGACCTGGTCGCGCTCGGTTATCGCTTCCGCACACGCAGCGACACCGAGGTCATCGTCCATGCCTATCATGCTTGGGGCGAGGCCGCCTTCGAGCGGATGAATGGGCAGTGGGCAGTCGCCATCTGGGACTCCGTGGCAGGTCGTCTCGTCTTGTCGCGGGATCGGTTCGGCATCTGCCCGCTGCACTTTTGCGAGCATGGCGGACGGCTTTACTTCGCCAGCGAGGTGAAGGCCATTTTCGCGGCCGATGCGGACATACCTCGCGCCTTCGATCCAGCCGGCATCGATCAGACTTTCACACTTTGGACTGTCACGCCGCCACAGGGCGTGTTTGGAGGAGTAAGCGAACTTACGCCGGGGCGCATTCGTATTTATGAAAGCGGCGTCGTCCGGGAGCGGGCTTTTTGGAAGCCTGACTATCCAGAGGTTGACGGACCCGATGAATTCACCGGCTCGCTTGATGACGCGGTGGAGGAAGTGCGCAGCGCCCTGGAAGCCGCGACGGCGCTCAGGATAGTACGCGCCGACGTGCCAGTCGGCTGCTATTTGTCCGGCGGGCTCGACAGCTCGCTGGTCGCCACGCTGGGGAGACGCTTCGCGGGCGAGCGCTTCCAGACTTTCTCGCTGCGTTTTGCCGACGCCGAGTATGATGAGACGCATTTCCAGCGCCTGGTTGCCGGCGTGGCCGGCAGTGACCATCATGAGGTGGTTGTTTCGCGCAGCGATATCGCTGGCATCTTCCCTGAGGTGATCTACCACGCCGAGCGGCCAATCCTCAGGACCGCACCGGCGCCGCTGTTCCTGCTCTCGAGACTGGTGCGCCAGCATGGCATCAAGGTCGTGCTGACCGGCGAAGGGGCCGACGAAATGTTCGCCGGCTACGATTTGTTCCGCGAGGGCAAGGTCCGCCGCTTCTGGGGACGCCAGCCCGCCTCGACGCGACGCTCACGGCTGCTGGAGCGCCTCTATCCCTATCTCAGCCGCTCGCCGGTGCAGCAGCAGGCGATGGCACGCCAGTTCTTCGGGCGCGATATCCACGCCTCTGACGCGCCTGGTTTTGCGCATGGCACGCGCTGGCGTACCACAAGCGCCATCAAGCGGCTGTTTTCGGCAGACATGCGCGCCCAAACGGAGCGCCGCAATGCCGTGTCCGAGCTGCTTGCCCGTCTGCCGGCGGAGTTTTCGCGATGGGGCTCTCTTGCGCAGGACCAGTACATAGAGATTCAGACGCTGATGTCGGGATACCTGCTTTCCTCACAGGGGGACAGGATGCTGATGGCTCATTCCGTCGAGGGGCGCTTCCCATTCCTCGATCATGAACTCGTGAGACTCGCGAATTCGCTTCCGGCCGCCTACAAGCTGCGTGTGCTCGATGAAAAGCATGTGCTGAAGCGCGTCGCGCAACCGATCGTGCCGTCGGAAATCGTCACCCGCAAGAAGCAGCCTTACCGGGCTCCCAACGCGCTTTGCTTCGTCGCAGATGGCGCTCCGGCCTACATTCGCGAAGCACTTTCGGAGGCGGCGCTGCGCGAAGCGAACGTCTTCGATCCCAAGTCGGTTACCCGGCTCCTGAGCAAGTGCCAGGCCAGCGCCGGCGGCGGCGACCTGTCCAACTCCGACAATATGGCGCTGGTCGGGGTGCTGTCGACGCAGCTTCTCCATCGGCAATTTATCGCGAGCCGTCCAAGTGGGGCCCGCACGCTCAAGCTCAGCATCGATATCGACCGCGTGCATCGCGAAGAGGTGCTCGCATGATGCATGGCGCCGTACCGCTCCTAAACGACTATCTCACCCACTCTGCCAGCCGGCTCGGCGGCAAGGTGGCCCTGGTGTGCGGCAATCAACGTGTCACTTATGGCGATCTCGATATGCGTTCGAACGCCATAGCGCACCATTTGACCGATGCCGGAATTGCGCGTGGCGATCGCGTGGTGGTCTTCGCCGACAACACTGTCGAGGCCGTCGTTGCGTTCTGGGCGGTGCTCAAGGCCAACGCCGTGGTGTGCATCGTCAATCCGCTCACCAAAAGCGACAAGCTTGATTATCTGCTCAACGATTGCCGCCCGACGGCATTGATCACCGACAAACACCTGCACTCGATTTTCAGGGAGCCGGCGCGGAATTGCCCATCGTTGCGCCGCATGATCGTCTCCGGGCCGATCGAACGCAGCGATCTGCAAGAACTGCCGCATGCTGTGCGCTGGGACGCCGCGGTCGCGGCAGCCCGCAGCACGCCGCCCGCGCGCCGTTGCATCGACATCGATCTCGCTGCGATCATTTATACGTCCGGCTCGACGGGCGAGCCCAAGGGCGTGATGCTGACGCACCGAAACATGATTGCCGCATGCGCCTCGATTTCCTCATACCTGGCGCTTGCCGAAGACGAGGTGATCCTCAATGTCCTGCCGCTCGCCTTCGACTACGGTCTTTACCAGATGATCATGGCATTCGGCGCGGGCGCCCGGCTGGTGCTTGAGCGCTCGTTCGCCTTCCCGGCGCAGATCCTTGGGCTGATCAAGCAAGAAAGGGTGACGGGTTTTCCCGGCGTACCGACCATCTTCGCCGCACTCGGGGAGCTCAGGTCTCTCAGGGATCAGGATTTTTCGAGTATTCGCTACGTCACGAACACTGCGGCCGCCCTGCCGCTCAAGCACATTCTCCTGCTGCAGGAGCTGTTTTCTGGCGCCCGCATCTATTCGATGTACGGCCTTACCGAATGCAAGCGCTGCACCTACCTGCCGCCGGAGGATCTGGAGCGGAAGCCGTCGAGCGTCGGGATCGCTATCCCCAATACGGAAATGTGGATTGTCGACGAGCATGACAGGCGGGTAGGCCCCGGCATCGTTGGTCAGCTCGTCATCCGCGGAGCGACGGTGATGAAGGGCTATTGGGGCAAGCCGGAGGCGACAGCCAGGAAGCTCAAGCCCGGCCCGCTGCCGGGTGAGCAGGTCCTATACACCGGCGACTACTGCCGGATGGACGCCGAGGGCTACCTCTACTTTGTCGGTCGCGGCGACGAGATCATAAAATCGCGCGGAGAGAAGATAGCGCCGAAGGAGGTGGAAAACGTGTTGATGAACATTGCGGGCGTACGGGAAGCCGCGGTCATCGGCGTTCCGGACGAGCTGCTCGGGCAAGCAGTGAAGGCATTTGTCGTGATGGAGCAAGGAAGCATGATCGGTGAAAAGCAGTTGCAGAAAGAGTGCCAGAGACGGCTGGAAAACTTCATGGTTCCGAAGTCCATCGTCATCGTACCCAGTCTGCCGATGACCGACACGGGTAAGCTCAAAAAAACGGCCCTGTCATGAGTCGGTACCAGGGCGAAGTTGATCAGCATTCATTTTTTGTACCGGAGGCGAAATCAATGTTATCTACCAAGGATAGAACCGATACCTGCAGCGAACAAATTCGCGCTTTCCTGGCTTCGAATTTCTATATAGCCGATCCCGAGAGCCTGGAGAGCGACACCTCGCTCCTCGACCAGGGCATCGTGGACTCGACGGGTGTGCTCGAGGTTATCGGCTTCATCGAGGAGACCTTCGGCATCACGGTCGAAGACAGCGAGCTGCTGCCGGAGAATCTCGATTCCATCGAGGGAATTGCGCAATACGTCATGCGCAAGAGAAACTGACGCGAGCGAAACTGATTACCGAAATCTCGCGCAACTCTGTTTCAAGTTCCCGGCCGTTTCTAGCCGCGACAGCGCGTCTGGGCCTGCCACGGCTGCGATGCTTACGCCTGCGCCTTCGTATGTCCCACAACCACCCTGCCCTCACCGGCCTGGTTGGTGACTGCCCGGATACTCTCATAAGCCTTGGAACGCTCGAGCAAACTCATGACCTGCCGGTCCTGGCCAAGCCCCACCTCGAAAAGCAGGATGCCCCCGCGCCGCAAATAACGCGGCGCCTCCTTGAGCACCCGCATGTGGATGCTCAGGCCGTAGGGGCCGGCTGCGAATGCTTCACGCGGCTCGAGCTCGACCAGATGTGAACGGTCGCCCTCGAGCCGTTTTTCCGAAATGTAGGGCGGGTTGCAAACAATCACGTCGATCGTACCGTCGAGCTCCAAGCCGGAGAAGGCGCTGAACAAGTCGCCCTGAAGAACCGTTACCCGGTCCTCCATTTCAAGATGGGTGACGTTGCGGCGCGCGACCTCCACGCATCCGTCGGTAAGATCGCTTGCCCACACGCGCGCGGTGGGAGCGTGGTGCGCAATGGCGCACGCCAGATTGCCCGCCCCGCAGCACATGTCGACAACGCGAGGCACCGGCAGGCTCAGTTGGCTCAGGACATCGAGAGCGGCCTTGCCGAGCAGTTCCGTTTCCGGCCGAGGAACAAGCGCACCGGGCGAGACCAGCAACTGCAATCCCATGAAGGTGCTGCGGCCCTTGCCGTAGGCATCGGCGACATTGATCTCTTCGCTCACGACACTCGCCTCCCGTTTTGGCCGGCGTTGGTGGCCGACAATTGCGTACCGATGAAGTGTATCTCAAAACCGTTTAACTCTCGATCGACAAAATCAAAACCCATCCGTCGCCAGACGCTTTGAAGCCTTGATGCTATGAAGATGATCATAAGCTTCTGCTGGGTGTCATGATTAGGAATATCTCCTTACCCGACCCGGTTATCCCCAGCCTGGCGAGCCAGTTGCCGAATTCTCAGCCTGGCGTCACGATTTTGCTACATTTTAATCAAAGAAGGCACGTATGTAAGCAATTCGTAATGTTCAGCAGCGGGGCGGGGCTGCTGCTTCCCGGAAGGTTAAAGTTTGTCCCTCATCGAAAGAATCGACGAGATTGCGCAGCAATTTCGCGTCAAAGAGCGCACATCATGAAGTCGACCAAAGGGCGCTCGCTCGATCTCCGCTCCGCAATGTTCGGCTGTGTGCACGGCCTCGTCGGCGTAGGCGTTTTCTCCGCATTGATAAATATCCTCGCCTTGACCGGCTCCGTCTACATGCTCCAGGTCTATGACCGCGTGCTGCCTTCGCAGAGCGTGCCGACTCTTATCGGATTTACAGTCGGGATGCTTGGACTTTACGCGGCCTATGGGCTCCTCGATTTCGTGAGGCTTCGCCTGTTGGTCCGCATCGGCAGCCGCCTGCATAGAAATCTGCAGCAAAAAGCGTTCGCAGCCTCGCTTTCCCTGCCCCTCGTCGCCGGGCCGGATGCGAACCGGGTACACCCGCTTCGTGATCTGGACCAGCTACGTGGCTTTCTTTCCGGGCTGGGACCGACAGTCCTATTCGACGCTCCCTGGATACCATTTTATATGGTGGTCATCTATCTGCTGCACCCCGCGCTTGGCGTGCTGGCAACGCTCGGCGCATGCGCCGTTGTGTTTTTGACGGTGGTTGCCGAGATCATCGGCCGCAAACCTGCGGCTCGTGCATCTGAGACACTCGTAGCGCAGCGGCTTCTGGCCGACTCCGGCCGCCGCAACGCGGAGGTTGTTCAGGCGATGGGCCTTTCCGCCCCGCTTAGCCGGCGCTGGAACGAGGTCAGTCATCTTTATCTGAAGAACCAGGAACGGCTCTCCGACGTCGTCGGCGCAGCAAGCTCACTGTCGAAGACGCTCCGAATGGCCCTGCAATCATGTGTGCTAGGGCTTGGTGCCTACCTTGTGATCGGCGGCGAGGCCTCGCCTGGCGTGATCATTGCATCGTCCATATTGCTGGGTCGCTCGCTGGCACCGGTCGATGTGGCGATCGCAAACTGGAGAGGGTTTCTGGCAACCCGCAAAAGCTATACCGAGCTGGCGGCAGCGCTGGATGCTTTTGATAGCCAGCAAGAGCCAATGGAACTGCCCCGCCCGAAGGCAGAGCTTGCGGTCGAGGAATTGACCGTCGCGCCACCAAGCCTGCAGAAGCCAACCATCTTCAATGTAAGCTTCCGCTTGGCGAGAGGCGCAGGGTTGGCGGTGGTCGGCCCGAGCGGCTCCGGCAAGACCACGCTCGTGCGCGCTTTGGTCGGGGCATGGAAGCCGCTTCGTGGCACCGTAAGATTGGACGGCGCCTCGCTCGATCAGTGGAACTCAGAACTGCTCGGCATCCATATTGGCTATCTGCCGCAGGACGTTGAGCTGTTCGACGGGACGATCGCCGACAACATTTCGAGGTTCGGCGGCAAAAGCGACGCAAAAGGCGTGCTGGCAGCTGCCAAGACTGCGGGCGTGGACAAGATGATCATGCGTCTTCCGCAGGGTTTTCAAACACGCATCGGAGAAGGCGGCGCGGCCCTTTCGGCTGGGCAGAGGCAGCTCGTCGGGCTTGCCAGGGCACTTTACGGCGATCCATTTCTCGTCGTCCTTGACGAACCAAATTCCAATCTGGACGCAGACGGTGATGCTGCTTTGGCCGGCGCTATCCTGGCAGTGCGTCAGCGCGGCGGTATCGTGATCGTCGTTGCGCATCGCCCCTCCGCTCTCGTCAACATCGACCAAGTGCTCGTCCTGTCGAACGGGATGCTCCATTCGTTCGGCTCGCGCGAAGACGTTCTGGCAAATGTGATCCGGCCCTTCCCGCGCCCGGACAAGCCAAACATTGTCGTTCCGCTGCAGCACGGTGCAAGCGGGCATGCTTGAGGTGTCTAACGTGACCATGTCGTCATATGCTGCGGTTGGCGACGAAGGCCAGCCGACCGGGAACAAGCCGGAGCCGGATGGGATTCGAGCCAATCTACCCTGGGGTACTCTGGTCCGGAGCCTGGCAGCACATTGTCGTTCCGCCGCACAAAGATGCAGCCGGGCATATGTGAAGTATCGCTCTGCTGTTACCGTGTCGTCATACGTCGCCGCCGGTGGCGAGAGCCGTTCGTTGGAGACGAAGCCAGATCCGGATGGCATCCGGGCCAATCTGCTCTTGGGCCTGGCAACCAGCTTGCTGTTGATCTTTGGCGGAGGGCTCTGGTTGGGATTGACCAAGATTGCCGGCGCGGTGATTGCGCCCGCAACCGTGGTGGTCGAAAGCAACATTAAAAAAGTCCAGCATCAAACCGGCGGCACCATCGGCGGAATCTTCGCGCAGGACGGCGATCATGTGAAGGCCGGCGATGTGTTGGTCAGGCTGGACAACACATTGACCCGAGCAAACCTGCAGATAATCACCGAGGACCTCAATCGCGCCACCATTCGTCTGGCCCGACTGGAGGCCGAGCGCCAGGGTCTGCCGGAAATGCAGATCCCGCCCGACCTTCGGGCTCAAATGGGTGACCCGCAAGTGGTGGCACTTGTCAGTGGCGAGCGTGCCTTGTTTGAAAGTCGTGCTGCTGCGTTGGCTGGCCAGAAGGCACAATTGCAAAGCCGCGCGAAGCAGCTGGAACGTCAGATCGATGGCCTCAAATCGCAGCAGTCTGCAACGGACGAGTCTCTGGATCTGCTGACCAAGAACCTTGCAGATGTCGAATCTCTCTACGCAAAGAAGTTGGTGTCCAAGGAGAGGTTGAGCAATGTCAGCCTGGAGAAGACCCGGACTCGCGGCGAATCGGGACGCCTTGTCGCAGCGATAGCGGAGGTACAAGCTCACATCAGTGAAACGGACCTGCAGGTGCTTCAGCTCGACGAACAAATGCGGAGCGACGTGACCAACGAACTTCGCGAAACGGAAGCCAAGCAGACCGAACTCAGTGAGCGCAAGGTGGTGGCCGAAGACGAACTCGGCAGGACAGACATTCGTGCCCCGCAATCGGGCACGGTACAAGAATCCTCGATCCACACCGTCGGCGGCGTGATTGGCGCCGGAGAGGTGCTTATGATGATTGTGCCCGATTCCGACAACCTTGTCGTCGACGCTTCCATTCCTCCGGCGCGTATTGATGAGATCCATCCCGGACAGCAGGTGTCGATCCGCTTTCCGGCGTTCGACGCCGGCACCACACCTGCTTGCGAAGGCTCGGTCAAGCGCGTGTCAGCGGATCTGATCAAGGATCAGCAACGCCAGCTTTCCTATTTTTCGGCGCGCATCGACGTCGAGAATGAAGCGACCTGCCTGACAGGAGAGAAAATACTCAAACCGGGCATGCCCGCCGAAGTCCACATAAGAACCGACGAGCGCAGTGTCTGGTCCTACTTGATGAAGCCCCTTACCGACCAGTTTTCCAGAGCTTTCAGGCAGTAAAGCGGTTGCGAAACGCGGCCCGATCTATCGGGTCGCCGCATTTTCGAGAGCGCTGCTGAACCTAACCTCGATCGTGTCTCCCGGCATGACCTCGGTGTCTTCTTGGGCAAGCTGTTTTCGCCATTCTTCGCCGACCTTGCGAATGATCGTGACCTCGGCCTGGATCTTCTCGCCGGCAACCGGCAACGGCAGTGCGGCAGCTCCCGTGGGCTGCAACTTTTGGCTGGCGGCGCGAAGCCTTGCGCTGACGTCGGCAAGGCGCACGTTGGTATCCTTCAACTCGATCAGCAGACCCATCCGTCGTTGGTTGTCATTGCGTTCGTGCTGTCTGGCAAAATCGTCCTGCTGACGTCGTGCTCTCATAAGTTCAACCGACGTTTCGAGTGCCCGGCTGGAAGAGAGAACCAAAGCGCGCCGGACGTCTGCGAGCCGGTTGTTGGTGAGATTTCCGGACTCAAACGCTTTCCTTACGCGCGCCAGATCGTCTTCGTCCGCCTTCACACCATCCGCTTCGGCCTGCTCGCGTTTGAGCAAGGTCTCGGTTTGTGCGGCGGCATCCTTGCCGCTTTTATCCAGAAAGCTCTGCTCTTGCTGGAAGTTGTCCAACGAGAGCTTCAGCCCTTCTGCTTCAGCCTGGGCGATCGCCGATGCAAAACTTGCCGGCAAGGGCGATCCTTGTGGTGGCTGCATGTCGAAAGTCGGTTTGTTCTGAAGTTCGGCGCGGATGCGGGCGCTATGAAAATAATCTCTCGTATATTCCCCCCAAAGCGACTCGTAATCGCGCCGCAGATCCACCGGATCTGGGCCAACCTGGTTTGCCCGGGACCGCAAAAGGCTGAAACCGCCTGACACGGCAATCGCCTGCCGCACGGTCATCAGCGGGCGGTAGGCCTGCTGTCCGGGAGTGAGCACGTCGCCGGTCACATAGATCGGCCTGTACTCCGCAACAACGGCGGTCACGTCTGTCGGCTTGATGACGATCATTTGCTCCCGCCCATCAGGCAGACGCTGGTGGAATATCTTGGTCGGCAAGATCGTCTGCATGCGCGTTTGCAATTCAGCCGGAGTTAAGCCGCCCACCGAAACCATACCGACTTCGGGAAGCGCGATCGTGCCGTCCATCTGAACCACCGCACGTTGCGTTCGCTCCGGGATGGAGGCAATTCCAATCTCGACGGCGTCGCCGGCGGAAAGTCGATAGGCGACCCGTGCTTCCGCTGCAGCGGCCGTATCCATGGCAGCCAGCATGCCGAGCACGACAATAAGGATTCGATCAACGCGGACCATCGGCTACAATCTCCTTCTGGCTCGAATCCGGCGATACCGCAGCCGCGATCAACAGCGGAGCTAATCCTCCCAGGCGAAAGCTCATGTCATGTAACCCATTTCGTGTCGCACCCGGCCTTCGCTGAGGCGCCCTTGCCACCATCCGATGGTCCGCTCCAAGCCTTCGCGCAGGCTGGTCTGGGCACGCCATCCAGTCTTGCTTTCGAGGAGCGAAGAATCGGCCAGCAAGGCACGCACCTCGGAATTCTGCGGCCGCAGGCGGCGCTCGTCCCGGTGGATTGGTTTCTTGCAGCCACTCAAGTCGATCACCAGATCCAATACGTCCGAGATCGTCACAGCGCGCTGGCTTCCGGCATTGTAGGCATGGCCAAATTCGAGCTCGGCAGAACCTGCGGTCAGAAACGCCGCCGCGGTGTCCTCCACGAAAGTAAGATCGCGGATCGGGCTTGTGTCTCCCACCATGATCGCCGGGCATTTTTTGTCGAGGGCCTGGCGTATAATGGTCGGTACGATGGCCCGCTCACTCTGGCGCGGGCCGTACGTATTGAAGGGCCGCATGATGACCACGGGGATGTCGAACGATCTGGCGTAGGACTCTGCCATCATGTCCGCGCCGATCTTGGATGCCGAATATGGTGACTGTCCCTGCAACGGGTGGGATTCGCTGATAGGCATTGTCAGCGCGGTGCCGTAGACCTCGCTTGTCGAAGTGTGCACCACACGCTCCGTCTCCCATTGGCGCGCCGCTTCGAGAACGTTGACCGTGCCCAGGATATTGGTCTCCACATAGGACTGGGCAGCGGCATACGAATACGGGATAGCTATCAGTGCGGCGAGATGAAACACGACCGCCTGGCCACGCACGATCCGGTTAAGGAACGCGCTGTCGCGAACATCGCCGCGGATGAGATTCAGCTGGCTTCGTATGGTGTCCGGCAAATCGTCCAGCCAGCCGTGGCTGTCGAAGGAATTATAGAGAGCCACCGCCGTGACGTCGGCACCGCTACGGACGAGTGCTTCGGTGAGATGAGAACCGATGAACCCATCGGCACCCGTAACCAGAACTTTCCTGCCCTTGTATGCCATGACCCAAGCGTTCCCCCTATGACGTGAGGCACTGACTTTGCAAATCCACGAGAGCGCGGATGTCCCACCTGCTCTCAAGGTCCGATCGGCGGCGGCGAGACGACGCCAAGCACCGCCAGCAGCCCGCGCACCATCCACACGACATCGGAGCCGATCGTGCGCTGCGGATAATAGGAAAGGTCGAGCCTGGCTTTGGCAGGAAACAGAACCTCGCGGTAGAACAGTAGCGGATCCACGGACCGAGGATAAAAACGGGCTTCGTGCCGGAAGAGAACCTGGGCAGGACCCAGCAAGCCTGGCTTGTATTGTAAAATACCCTCGAAGCCCCCGCGAAAACAATCGGCGAAGGCAAGGCTCTCCGGGCGTGGCCCGATGATTGCCATCTCGCCTCTGAAGACGTTCCAAAGCTGTGGCAGTTCGTCGAATTTTGTGACGGCGAGGAACCGTCCTATCGGCGTCATGCGGCTGTCGTCGGCCATGGTCAGCGCCAAGCCACCGGGGTCGCATTGCACGCTGAACTTGCGGAACTTGTACATGCGGAATGGGCGAGCACCAGCCCCGACGCGGGTCTGAGTGAAGAAGATGGGCCGACCGCCTTCCAGTAGCAGCGCCACGGCAATCAGCAGCATCAGCGGGGCGAAGACGATCGCCGCGGCCGCAGCAATGACGAGATCGATTGCTCGTCTCGCAGACCCATGGGCGGCGCTCGAGACGTTAGACCGGTGAATGGCTAGGTCCAGGGCATTCATGCGGCTGTTCCTGTCTGAGCGCAGTTATTGACCGCCGCGGCAAGAGCGACGACTACCGATTCAACCAATGGCGCGGTGATCTGCGGATGTAGCGGTACAGTCAGTTCGCGCTGCGCGAAATCTTCAGTGCGCGGTAAGTGAGTACCGGGAATGAGCTCACGATAGAGCGTCATCTGGTGCACCGGCGGGTAGTGGATAGTGGTTTGTATCCCTTGCGCGCGCAGTGCGTCGATGACGTCTTGCCTGTCGGCGTAACGTGGCAAAAGGATAGGCATGATGTGGTAGGCCGACGTCCGCGGCTCGTGGAACGGGATGGTCACGGCCGGGCAATGCTTCGCTATGAGACGGCGATACAGCATGACCAGGATACGCCTGATCTCATTCCACTCCTGCAAATTTTGCAGCTGGACCAGTCCGATTGCAGCCCGCAGTTCATCCATGCGATAGTTGAAGCCGAGCATGGTGACATCATACTGCGGGGTGCGGCTGTTCAGCCTTTGACGTGTCCCGGTGGTCATCCCATGTCCACGCGCCTGGCGGATTGTCTCGAGCAGACCGGCATCCCTGGCAATCACTGCCCCGCCTTCCGCCGTGGTCATGTTCTTGTTGCCGTAGAAGCTGAAGGCGGCCGCGGCACCAAATGTCCCCACCTCCTTCAAGCCCGGCGCATGCGCCGCGTCCTCGACGATATGCAGCCCCCGGGCACGGGCGAACTTCTGCCAGTGTTCCCGATCGGCGAGGTAGCCGGCGAAATGGACAAGAATGACTGCCTTGGTGCGGGCCGTGCATTTCGCTTCGGCTTCCACGATCGACATCAGCGGCACGTCGGCTGACTCGATATCGACGAAGACCGGCGTCGCACCGACATAGAGGACCGCATTTGCGGTCGCCACGAACGTCAAGGATGGCACCAGCACCTCATCGCCCGGTCCGATGCCAAGTGCGTGCAAAATGAGATGAAGCGCTGCGGTGCAAGAACTGACCGCGACGCAATCCTCCGCATCATGAACGTCGGCAAAAGCTTGTTCGAAGGCTCGCACCTGCTCCCCCATGGTCAGCCAGCCGCTGTCGATGACCTTGGTCAAAGCAGTCTTCTCCGGCACACCCAAGATCGGGGCACTGACCAAGAGCATCACAACCTCCTAGACTGATAACTGTGGGAACCGGGCTCGTGACTTCATCATGATCATGCAGCCGTCGCAGTGACCTCGATCGAGGCCGACTGGTCTTCCCAGGAAATGGTCTGTGCGTTCTGAAAGTCGTCGACGCGCCCGATATCGAGCCAGAGACCCTCATGTTTGTACACGTGCACGGTTGTGCCGTTCTGCATCATCTGCAGCATCAGGTCGTCGAACCCAAAGGGTATGCCGGATGGGATAAACTGCAGAACATCCGGGTTCATGCAGTAAATTCCCATGCTGACCAGATGCGAAAGCGTCGGCTTCTCGCGAAAGACCTGCACGGTATTGTCGACTTCGTCGATGACGCCGAAATCCATCTTGATCAGGCGACAGGCTGTTGCGATCGTCACTGGATCGGTGTGCTTACGGTGCGCTGCTACAAATCGACTGAGGCTTAGATCCGTGAGGACATCGCCATTGAGAACGATGAATGGCTCCGTCAGTTCATCCCTGATCAAAGACAGTGGCCCGATGGTGCCAAGCGGCTCCATTTCCTGCGTATATCGAATTTTCAGGTTCCACTGCGAGCCATCTCCACACACGGTGCGGATCAAGTGGCCGAGATACCCGGTTGTAATATAGACTTCCTGAATACCGTTGCGTCGCAACCATTTCAGAAGCATCTCGAGAACCGGCCGTGCGCCGATCGGCATGAGCGGCTTCGGCAAGACCGAAGTGAAGGGGCGGAGGCGTGTTCCCATTCCTCCACATTGAATAACCGCTTTCATCCTGGTCCTCCCTTGTTTATTCGGCCTGAACGCTATCGTCACGGGCCGGCTATCCTGCCCTGGTCAGCACCGGGAATGCGTTCTTGTCCCCTCAGAAGAACCGGTGAGATTTCCCGTAGAAGACCGGTGAGATTTCCCCACTGTCCCCTGATCCGGACATTGCATCTGGATGGTATGTGGCCGTCAGGGTGGATGTCGTCGTGCATTCGAATGGTAACAATTCAGCCGTTTTGCTGTTCTATATCTTTAGACCTATAGCACTGCTGAACGACCGACCGGTCTGTCAGCTGTCCAAAAGGTCAGAACGTATGTTCGACGACGTTCGGCGGGTTTCGCTCACAAGGGGCAAAAAAAGAGGAGCGTTTCCCGTCATTTAAGATTATATTAGAAATCTGGCGTTTGCGGTGTTGGGGGTGCCGCAGCGTCAGCTGGATGAATCGACGAGTGGATGGCCACGACTTTCAGGCCATCGCCGTTCAATCCATTCAGACAGGCGTTGGGGTAGTTCAATGTATCGAATCGTCATCGCCGACGATCACGGCTTGTATCGTCGCGGCTTGCGATTGGCACTGACCGCAGGCATTCCAGGTGTAGAGATATTTGAAGCGTCTTGTTTCGACGCGGTGCTCAGTTTGCTGGCAGAGCAATCGTTCGTGGATCTTGCGATCCTGGACCTGAATATGCCGGGCCTGTTCAATCAAGAAGTGCTCGGCGGGATCCTGTCCGCCTATCCGGACACGCGATTTGCGATCGTTTCCGGAAACGATTCACGCTCGGAAATACTCACCGCGCTGTCGATCGGGCTTCACGGCTACATCGTAAAATCGCAGACGGACGAAGAGGTTGTTTTGGCAGTCAATGAAATCCTCTCCGGCCGCATCTATGTTCCTGCACTTCTGTCACGCCCGGGTGCAACGCAAACAACCCACGCACATACCCATTCCGACGACAAAGGCCCACAGAGGCGTACCGCCGGCGTCAACCTTGGCAGGCTGACTTCGAGGCAAAAGGAAGTCCTCAAGCTGATGGCGGAAGGCTATTCAAACAAGGAAATTGCGCGCGATCTGGAAATCGCGGAGGCGACCACGAAAATCCACGCTGCTGCGGTTCTGCGTGAGTTGGGGGTACGCAATCGGACCGAGGCTGCCGTCATGCTGAAGACTTGGCTTTCGAGACATGCCAGCTAGAGCGCCGCGCGTCCCTTTTGGACGTGCAAACGGCGTCGCAAGACTCCTCATGCATAATTGCTGCATATCCCAAAGCCGCGGCGCGGCTTTGGGCCAACGACATTCTTGGAAGGAACCCTGGGCATCTCAAAGGCCGCTCAGCGCGACCCGCCTTTGGATATCTGCTTTCCGATTGGAGCACTGCACTACAATCCGATTTCCTTGCGTGACAGCCGCAGCGAATACCGCAACCCTTGGTCCGATATTTCCAGCCTGGGAGAGTGACCGACAAGCGGCGCTCCATCCACTCCGATTATCATGGAACCGAAGCCATGACGGACTACGCTTGAGGTCCGACGCCGCCCCGATTCCACCCACTCGAACACGATATCATTGCCTGTTTCTTCAGGTGCGAACGTCCAGCTTACGTCGATCCGGCCTTTTGGATCGGCAAGCGCTCCATATTTCATGGAATTGGTGGCAAGCTCGTGAACGATCATTGCAAAACTCTCGGCGGCGCCTCCCGACATCGCCACGGAAGGACCGCTGACCGATATCGCACGTGTTCCAATATATGGGTGCAATTCTTGCGCAACGAGATCGTTTATCGCCCCCGATACGCTGCCGTTGCGTGAAAGAAGCAGATGGGTTGCCTCGAGCGCGCGTATCCGGTCGATCAGCATTTCCTTGTATTTGGCGACGTTGTTTCCGGGAACATCGACCATCTTCACGAGCGCCGTGATCACTGCGAAAACATTGCCGAATCTGTGACGCTGTTCGAGCATGATGCGCTCCCGCTTCTTTGCCGCGGCGCGCAGCAGCGTGGTTTGTCGTCTCTCGCTCAGGTCGGCAGCCACTCCAAGCCGCTGTCCACCATCATCATGTCTTTCCTCCCTTCCGCGCAGCGCAACCCAGCGGATATGTCCGTCCGGTCGGCGGACGCGTATCTCGACATCGTAATTCGTGACCGATGGTGCGGCCTTTCTCGATGCCGCCAGCTTTGGCCAGTCCGCCGGATGAACGACAGCTGACAGCTCCTCCAAACTGCGGCTATTGGCCTGGGCCAGGCCGAGAATGTCCCAGAACGTGTCCGAGCCCGTGACTGTCCCGTTTTTAAGGTCAATGCGCCACGTCGCCAAGCGCCCAGCAGACAGAGCGAGGTCCAGCCATTCCTTCTGGGCCCGAAGCGCTTCGTGAACAGCGCGTCGTTCCGAAATATCGTCGACCACCACGAAGATGCTCTCCGAGAGCCCCCCCTTGGGTGCGGACGAAGAAAGCGTTAACCGAGCCCAGAATGCCGTACCGTCCTTTCTTGATAGACGGACCTCGGAAACGAACGAAGAGATGTCATTGCCCAGCCTCGCCAACAATTGCGCCAAGGTGTGCCGGTCGTTCGGATGGGCGAGCGTATCGAGCTGCAATTGGGCAAGCTCCTCCTCCTTGTACCCGGTCATCTCACAGAGGCGTTTGTTGGACTGCAGCAACTCACCTTTCTCGTTGGTGTTCGCGAATCCCAGGGCAGCACGTTCGAAGGCCCAACGATAGCGGCTTTCCGTCGCTTCGACGGCAGCGAGCCTGGCCTCCGCGACTTCCAGCAACTCACGCAAGTCCTGCCGAAGGCGATGGAACGTCATGGCAATCACCCCGCCCGAAACCAGAAGCAGGATTGCGCGTGCCCAATCTCCACTTGAAATCTGATCGTGTCCTCGTGCCCACAGCCCGACAGCCACCATCAGAATGGTCGCAGCGAGCGCCGGTACACGGTCTTCGAGATAGGCGATAATAATAATAGCCGGAATAAATTCCAGAAAACTGGCACCTTGCCCAATATAGGCTGAGGATTTTATTTCAAATATCAGTGTGGCGGCTAACACCGATGCAGAGGCAATATGAGTTAGCAATCTGCCCGACGGGTTCGAATTCGACCTGCGCGACTGCGAGCTCATGGACACAGACTACAACCTTCTGACTAGCCCGTCGAGACTAGAGCAAAAAACGTACAGCTTAGTACCACTGCCGGATTGCCATACCGCTATCATAGCGCGCATTTTATCGGACGCAGCGGGGCCTAAGAGCTGCCTTAGAACTGTCGGATCATATTAAGTTTTCAAGGTGGTGATGAACGTATCATCCGTCAGCGCATAGAAGACTAGAATCCAGCGACACATAGAAAACTACATGAATCCCGAATACTTATTTCGGGCGTGTGAAACTTTGGGTTAGGGGTAGAAAATGAATCTGATCGATAGACAGGTCGATGCTTCTTCGAGCAATCGGTACATTGCTACGAGGACCAAGTATGATTTTGAAGCGCGGAATACGCGGCCCTCTTCTTCTGGTCACCTTCCCGATCGCGCATCGGATCCATTGGACGCAAGGTTCGGCGAACAAAAAGGCCGCAGTCTGGAATCCATAACCGGCGTGCTTGATCGCATTGGCTGTGGCTATCTTGTGCTGAATCGCGAAAGAAAAGTAGTCGAGTGGAACGCAGCCGCCCAAACCACGCTTGAGCGCCAGGGCGAAGCGGCCGACACGGCGAGCGGACTCACGGCCGCCCTAAGGCGGCTGATCGCGAATGTTCCGGGCCAATTCCTGCCGGGCTCGTTGTCTTGGGTGGTGATCCGCAGCAGGGGCGACCGTCCGGTGATACTGAACGAGAACGGCGTTATCGCTCCCGAGGGAACGAGCATTGTGGCGTTGCTGGATCGGGATAACAGGTCGGGGCCAAATCCTCGCACGCTGCAAAGGATGTTTGGCTTGACGAGCGCAGAAACGCACCTCGCCTTGCGCTTGGCCCAGGGCGACGCACCTTTGGAGATCGCCCGCAGCTGGCGTCTCAGCCGCACCACGATCCGTTCCCAGCTTGCCTCGCTGTTCGCCAAGACCGAAACAAAACGCCAGGCGGAACTGGTGGCCCTTCTCGGGCGTATTTCGGTCCTGCCGTAAGGGCCGGCCATAGATCCAATCGCCCGGACGTCGACATCCGCCCGGGATTCAAAACCACGCAAGTTGGCGTGTCACGACTTGGCAGGTCGTGCATCGCGTTGCGCACTCCAATAGGTTCTATGCGCCAGCGTAAATATCGAAAGCCGCAATCCCGGACCGGCTATTCGGTACCGTCGAACGGATTCGAAAGGCGACAAGTGGACAACGATCTATGCAGCGAGTCTGTCCTTGCCGCATCGGAGAAGATGGAAATCGCTCGATCCCGTTCGGACCGCGCGGTGCAGAAACTTGCACGGACAGGACCGATCGTCGTCACCGGCGCCGCAGGCTTCATTGGTTTTCACGTGGCCTCACGGCTTTTGCGTCTCGGTGTCAAAGTCGTGGGCGTCGACAATTTCACGCCCTACTACGATCTGCGGCTCAAGGAAGCGCGATTTGCACGCCTCTGTAGCGAGGCGAAATTCACGCCGGTGCGAATGGATCTGGCCGATGCCGCGCGCGTTCAGTTGCTGTTTTCAAACGTTCGCCCCTCACACTTTGTCCATCTCGCGGCTCAGGCCGGCGTGCGTCATTCACTTGTTGACCCGCACGCCTATGTACAATCGAACGTAGTGGCGTTTCTCAACGTCCTTGAGGGCTGCCGGCATCACAGCGTCAGTCATCTCGTCTACGCCTCTTCGAGCTCCGTCTACGGCTTGAATCGAACCGTGCCGTTTTCCGAACACCACGGCGCCGATCATCCCGTCAGCTTCTACGCCGCCACCAAGCGTTCGAACGAATTCATGGCGCATTCATACAGCCATTTGTTCGGCCTGCCCGTGACCGGACTGCGCTTCTTCACCGTTTACGGCCCTTGGGGCAGGCCCGACATGGCGGTCTACTTGTTCACGCGCGCGATCGTCGAGGGCAAACCAATTCAAGTAGCCAATGCCGGCCGTGTGTGGCGGGATTTCACCTACATCGACGATATCGCTGAGGGCGTGGTTCGAGCACTCGCTGCACCGCCGCGGCCAGATCCAAATTGGGACCCTTGCACCGCCGACCCTGCCACAAGTTCCGCGCCATATCGCGTCTACAATATCGGCAACGACCGGCCCGAGGAGATCAACCGGCTGATTTCGATCATCGAGACCGCTCTTGGCAGCCAGGCGCTTCGCGTGGATGTGCCGTTGCCGCCTGGCGACGTTCTGGAGACGCGCGCCGACGTCAGCGATCTTCGCCAGGCCGTCGGCTTCGCCCCGGCAACACCGCTCGAGGACGGAGTGCAACGCTTTGTCGAATGGTACCGGGACTTTCATGGAACGGATGCCGCGGCCAGCATACGGCAACAGACGTTGGTGAATGATGAGGCCACCGTGTAGGCCGCGCGCCCTGTCGGGCGATGATCTGCCACTCGGCGCGTAACGCGTCAGCCAGAAAGCCGCCCTCGCCAGCCTCTATCCGACACAACCCTGGACTCGAAATTCCTGAACGCTGATGCCGTCGCGTATCGAGGCGACGGTCTCAGATCAGCGCAGGAACCAATGTCGCGGCTGGCCTTCGACTGCGTGCGTTCTGAACGATGTTAGCGCAAAGATCAGCCCAGGGATAATTTTCAGCCGTTTGCTGATGTAGATCGACATCGCCACATTCCAAATCGCCAACGCAAGCGCGAGGCCGATTGCGGCGCCCGGCGCGCCGTAGAGCGCAATTCCTGTGGCACAGCCTATGACACTGGCCGCGGCGCCGACGATCATGGTTACGGCTGCCGCCCATTCGTTTCCGGTCATCATCAAGAGGAGCATCTGGGGGCCGCACAGCGCGACAAAGACATATCCGAGAATGAGTATCCGCGCGACGGGTGCCGCGGTACTGAAATCCCCGCCGAACCAGCTCAACAGAGGTTCAATAATCGCAAGCATCGGGATGGCCATCGTTAGAGCCCCACCAGAGGAAAGTAGGGCGGCCCGTGAAAACAGCTGCTGCAGAGCGAGCCGATCGCCTCGGGCATGAAGGGCAGCCGCTGTCGGCGCAAACATCGTAGAGACGGCAACCAGGGAAAGGCTCACAAGCAAGGCAACGTTCAATCCCAATGCGAAAATGCCTGCTTCGCGAATGTGATGCGTCCAGCCCAGCACCATGACTCCGGCCCGGCTGATGAAAACATCGAGCCCAGCCATGAGCATCATTGGCGGAACCGCGGACCACCATTCCCGCGACTCGTTGGCTGGCTGAACCTGCCGCAAGCCAGGCGGCTGAAATCTTGCCGCCATGACGAACACCAGGCCGACCGTGATGGCTGAACTTGCCAGCACCGCCTGCATCACCAAGGGTGCGTTGGGGGTCCATGATCCGGATAAGACCGCCATTCCCAGCAACGTCAACAAGAGGCCGTCGCGCACGATGCGTTCCGGCAGAAGGGACGAGACACCGCCGCCGAAAGCACGAACAAGTGTTGCGCCCAACGCGTAGGCGGTGACCAAAGGCACTGCTGCCATGCCTAGCAGCTGGCTGATTTGAAGCTCCTTGTGAGAAGGATCTGAAAAGAAAAAGACCAAGGCGGCGCCAATGACGCCGAATAGTGTCGCTGCCGCAAGCGACCTTTGCAGAGCAAACCTGATTACGCCGTGTACCAGGTCAAGCCGCCCTTTGGCACTGTAGGCGGAGACGAAACGCAACAAGGATACATGGAAACCAAGCGTTGCAAGATAGGCAAGCACCGAGGTCCAGGCCAGAACATAGGAATAGATGCCGTAGCTGGTGGAGCCGACGATGCGCGCAATCAATAACTGCGCCAAGCTGGTCAAGCCCGCACCCCCGATATAGACCAAAAGAGCGAAGATGCTGGCATAGCCGAGACCCCTGCCCGTGTCCTCCTTGTGCGGCAAAACCATATTCGTTGGAGCAACGGCGGCCGCAGGGAAGCGGGCGAGCTTCGGATCGCTGCAATCGTCGATGTCTCTTGCGCCGGCGTCGCGCATTTCATCGCCCTGATCGCCCTCGGCCGCGGACCCGGCTCCGGACTGCGAGATCGTCGATATTATCCTCCGCTCGACAGGCCGAATGCCGTGGCGGTCGTTACGCGGAATCCCGCATGTGACACTCATGATGTTCTCTCGAGCAAGAGATCCGCGCTGTCCCCAAACCGGTAGCCGGCGTGTTTCCTAAGATTGACCTGCGTGAGAACGCTGCCTACGGGGACCTGAGCCGTCTCGTTCTCCGTCAGCAACTGCAGAACACCACGCGCGATGCTGCGGCGCGTCCTGGCCCAGCGAACAGCGAAAAGAACCGCGTCAGCCCAGCCCGTGAGTAGCCTGGCCTCAGGTCCTCCAAGTCCCAGCGGTCCATTTATGATGACGATGCTGTACATCGAGCGCAGCTCATCTGTGACCAGGGACCCGTCGATCATGTACAGTTGCGGCAGCAAATCCTCCGATGGTGCGAGTGCCATGAAGTCAATGCCAATTTCGGGCATCCCGGTGACCGCGTCGTGCAGGGGACAACGGTCGCTCATATAGTCGCCAAAGGATTTATGCGGCTTGAACGTACCGAATTCGTTCAGAAACTCGTTCGTGAGGCGGGCGCCCGTGCCGTCAAGATCGAGAAAAAGCACTCGTCCCCCAAGTCGGGTAGCTGCCAAGGCGAGGCTCCATGCGAGCTCGGTCTTGCCATCATGCCGGACGCTGGACGTGACGAGGATGACGTGCGACGCGCGGCCCCTCGCCTTGTTGAGCGTCACGGTGACAAGTAGAGAGGTGACGGCTCGGCTGTAGCTGCAGTTTTGCTGGCCGAGAACCAGCTGCTGTAGTCGTTTCGCGTGTATTGTCGGCGCTTCCGGTATCAGCCCCAGGCACGGAACCCTGAGCGCGGCTTCAGCTTCGGCCCCGCCGCGCAAGGTCTGATTGAGGCGGCTGCGTACCATGACGAAGATCCCGCCAATGAGGCCAAACACGATCATGCCGGGCGGAATAAGAAAGACGGGCGGCAGCGTTTTTGGATTGGTCGGCGGCCAGGCCGCTGAAAGGATAGAGACGCCGGGCAAGGGCGTTGCGATGCGCTGGACCAGATCCTGTTGTTGGGTGAGAAGCTGGTTGTATCGCTGCGTCAGGATGCTGACCTGCGGCTCGAGCGCACGCAAGCCGGAAAGCCGGCCGGCTGTGTCGGCCACCACCGCATCGAGCACATTCTTACGCCCCTCCAGAGCAGCAATCTGGGCACGGTAGATGTTCGCCTCCGCCACAATGCGAGCAGTGCCTTGTTCGATCTCGCCGTTGATCGCAGTGCTAAGGCCCGCATCCGCATTGTCGTTGGCTTGGCGAGCCGCCATGTCGGCCAACACCGGAGACCCGATCGCTTCGGCGAGCGCCGCGACCGATGCTCCTTCCTCTCGCAAAGCCTCGATGTGCTGAAGGCGAGATTCCGTCGCTGAGAGATCCGCTTTCGACAACGATATCTGCTGACTAAGTTCGGCTGTCTCCTTGGCAGCGCTATCCGCCGCACCTTGATCGACCGCGCCATGGCTCAGTCGATACTTTTCCAGGCGGTCGGTCGCTTTCGCCAGGTCGCTCTGTACGACCGGCAGGCTGGCGACGATCGAGGCGAGTTCCAGCCTGTCTGACGCCCTGCGCTTCTGTGCGAGATCGTCGATGTACACTTGGACGAACGTATTGGCCACCAGGGCGGCTCGCGCCGGATCGTCGTCGGTGAAGCCGACGGTGATCACCCTTGACCTCAGTTCCTGTCCCACCCTCATGCCCTTCCGCAACGCCTTGAGTTCGGCTGCATCGGCCGCCTCCGACCTGCCCTGCGGCCAAATCCTTTCTAGCAGACCGGCTGCGAAGGTGCGTATGTTCTGCAGGTTGCCGCCGACAGGCGCGGCGCCGGAATTTCCGACATCACCTTGCTCAGCAATGTTGCCGATCTCTGTCTTGCGTAGGGCTGCCACCACGCGACGCAGATGCCCCTGCGAAGAGAGCATGGTTAAGTGGTCATCAATGCTCGCATCCAGCATCTCCTGAGCAGAATCCGCGCCTCCGGGACCCGCGTTCCTGCCAGGAGCATCGACAATCACCTGTGCGGTCGCCTCGAACAGAACAGGACGCACAAAACCCGCAAGCCCAGCCAACACTCCGCCCAAAATCACCATTGCAAGCAGGAACCATTTTCTCCTCGCGATGGTAATCAGGAGCTGATGGAAGGGGCTCTGCGCGTCGACCTGTTCGCGCAGGAATGGCCTCATGCGCGGGTTGATCTCGCGCGTCGGCACGTGCATGTCAGTGGCGCGCGGAAGGTGAATTCGGCTGACTATGGACCCTTCCATCTCATACTCCTGTCAGTTCGAGCGCTGTGGACATGCCCGTTGCCGGTCCGGCGGACCGCCCGGCCTCGTTGCGCCAGGCCTGGAACATCAACGCGGGCCACAAATCGCGAGAATGATCCTGACTTCCGTCAAGATGGTCGCGCCAGCAGGTTTCGACCTTCGCAAAGTCGAAGATCCCGTCTCCGGAGAGGCGTATATCGGCGACAAGATCGCTGGCCCAGACGCGCAACGGGCCTCTCAGCCAGACTGCTATGGGAACATCGAAACCCTGCTTCGGCCGGTCGATCAGCCGTTGCGGAACATAGCGGCTAAGCAGCTGACGAAGAAGCCACTTGCCTTTGCCGTTGCGAACCTTCGCATGTGCCGGCAGCTGCCAGGCGAATTCGACAACCCGATGGTCGAGAAGCGGGCACCGGCCTTCGAGGCTGTTGGCCATGCTGGCGCGGTCCAACTTCACCAGTATATCGTCGGGCAGGTAACCGGCCATATCGTCGTACAAGAGACGGGACAGCAGGCCATCAAGCCGGGGGCACCCTTGAATTGATGTGGGCGGCTTGTGGAGTGCGAGGCTCCCGGACGATGCTTCGGTCAGCCGTCGATACAGTTCGTCCTCATCTGGTGCAGCGAGCAGCCGAGCGAGGCGATGCAGCCGGTCGCTCCGCAGCGCGTGCCGTCCACTCGCCGAAAGCGGCAGCATGCCGACGAAATCGTGACGCGCTGCACGGGCCAGCAATCCGACCCCTGCAGCAAGCGCGTGACGCAACGGCGACGGCAGCGCATGCTGTCGTTTCAACCGCGCAGCCATGAAATGACGGGCGTAACCGGCGAAGCATTCATCGCCACCGTCGCCTGACAGGGCCACCGTAACGTGCTGGCGAGCCAGCCGCGCCACGAGCAAAGTCGGTATCTGCGATTCATCGGCGAACGGCTCATCCCAGATCCGCGGCAGTTCCGGAATGACTTCGCGCGCAGCGGCTGCTGAAAGGTGGAGTTCAGTGTGATCGGTGCCCAGGTGCCGCGCGACCTCCGCGGCGTGGGGAGCCTCATCAAACCCGCCTTCTCCGAAAGCGATCGTGAATGTGCGCACCGGTTTTGGCGATTGGGCCTGCATCAGCGCCACAACCGTGGAGCTGTCGAGGCCACCAGACAGAAAGGCACCCAGCGGCACATCGGCTATCATGCGTTCCCGGACGGCAAGTCGAAGCAGGTCGTCGAGTTTGTCGGTCAGTTCTTCGTCGGTGCCGGCGATCGGATTCTGTCGTCCGTTCGCGGCGACTTCAGGCAGCGACCACCAGTGTCGGACGCGTTGCGAAAGGGATGCGGCGCTGCGCGCCTCGGCAAAATCCGCCGCCGTCACAGACAGGACCGAGCCCGGGGGTAGCTTGAACACGCCTCGCCAGATGCAACAGTTACCCGGTACCCATCCCTTCGAAAGCATTGTCGCGGCCGCGTCGAGATCGAGTTCCTGACAGAAACCTGGAAAACGATGGATTGCCTTCAGCTCGGAGGCAAAAACGAGCGCATCGCGCGTTGCAGCAACATAGAGCGGCTTCTTGCCCATTCGGTCGCGGGCGAGATGGAGGGTCCTGGTCTTTAGATCCCACAATCCAAATGCGAACATACCAGCGAGGCGCGTGAGTGCGGTGTCGAGACCCCAGCTCTCGATTGCGCACAGCATCACTTCGGTATCGCTGGCGCCACGGAACCGATGGCCAGCGTCTTCAAGTTCGCGGCGCAGATCGCGGAAATTGTAGATCTCGCCGTTGAAGGTAATGGCATATCGGCCACTTGCCGAATGCATCGGCTGGCGTCCTGCTTCCGATAGGTCGACTATAGCCAAACGCCTGTGGCCGAAGGCGATGCCGGCTTCGCGATTGATCCAGAAGCCTTCGCCATCAGGCCCACGATGACGAAGGGCCGTCGTCATCTGGCCAATTGCCCTGAGCGGCTTGATGTTGGCGGCATCGGGTGCAAGGAGAATTCCGGTAATCCCACACATGCCATCACCTCAGGTCGCTAGAGGTTGCCGAAATCGTTCGCGGCGTTCCGCCAACCAGGCAAATGGTGAGCGCAAACCACACGATTGGATGGCGGATGATCAGATGTGGCGTTCCGAAGATGACGATCGACACCACCAGCACGAACAGGGCATCGAGCTTCGCACGCCATGCGCATAAAGCCGCCGCGCCGACGATCCAGGCCAGGGCCAGGACCGCAACCAAACCACCTTGAGTGTACAGATCGAGAATCGTGTTGTGGGCTTCGAAAGGTCGGGGCAGAAACTGGCTGTCGCCGACGGGCGGGCGCTCCAGATGCGGGCCAGGACCGAGGCCCAGGGAACCTGACGTTAGGCCCTTGCCCAATGCATCTCCCCAGAGATGGATTCGAAGTGCAGCTGTTTCGGCGGTCGCTTCGCCGCCCTTGTCCTTGGTAAGACTCAAGGCGAACTGTTCGACGCTGCCCGCCTCCGTGACGATGTAAGGCGTCATCGACATGGCCAACGGAAGGAAGCCAATCATCAGCAGGAGGGTAACTTGCCGGGACAGGCTGACCTTGCCGTCACCGGCTGCGAGCCATGTCCGAACCCGCAGCCCAACAAATATCAGGCCGACCAGGACCGTCGTGTAAAGATAGGTATCACTCTTCGTCAGCCTTCCGACATAGATGATCAGGATAAGGCTGCTGAGCCCGGCTAACCTCGCCCACGGCTTGCTTGTGGTCGTCGCAAGATGCAAGGCGAGCGGACCAAAGAGTGCGCAATAGAGCGCGAGCTGGTTGGGGTTCTCTGACCAGCCTCGGAAGCGATCCCAGTACCAGGGATCGACGCCGGATTGGTGGATCCAACCCCATCCAAGTGCCAGCTGAACAATAAAGCATGCATTCGCGATAGCGACCACCCACCAGGCAGCACTGCGCAGACGGCGATCCGCGTCGGGCTCCGCGGCGGCCAGGCAGGTGACGCAGATTAGCAGCAGGTAGGCTACGACATCGTGCATCACCACCGGCAGATACAGCACCGTGGTCAGGTAGCCGACGATGGTGCCAATACTCAGAGCGAGCGTGATGATCAGCCAGAAGCCCGCAACACGGATCAGGGCGGGCCTGACGACCAAGTGACCGCCGGCGAGCACCCGCCCGATCGACAGCATGATCCAAAGCGCGAGAAACAATTCGCCATAGCCGAAGGGCAAGCCCGGAACTGAGAGCTGCGCCGCATACGACATGGCAACGCCGCAGGCCAGGATCGCGTCCCGGATCATCTGCGCGCTCCACCCGATCCGCGGTTTGCAGCAGGCTCTTCAAGCAACACCGGCGATGCCGGTCGAGCGAAGCCGCCCCGGGATTTGGCACTAAGGACATTGTCGTAGAGATCGCAATATTGCTCGACCACCCAGGGCAGCGAGAACTGCGTCCGGACGAGCTCGACAGAGCGAGCGCCCATGGTCGTTCCCTTCCGGCGGTCGGACAGGACCTCTATAATTCGAGAGGCAAGGCTGTTCGCATCGTTCGGGGGGACGAGATGGCCGTTCCATCCGTCCTCGACCACCTCATTGCAACCAGGCATCATCGAGGCGACGATAGGCAATCCTGCGAGCCCTGCCTCCAGCAGGACGCGCGGAATCCCTTCTCGGTATTGTGTTGGAAAGGCGAACAGATCGGCCATGCCAAGAAGGGCAGGAACGTCGCGTCGTGGACCCAATGCGATGACATGCGGCACATGTCGATCGATCTCCGCCTTGTCCACTGCAAACGGGCCCTCGGATTCCAATGGCCCGACAAGCACGAAACGGGCATTGGGCCTTTCCGACAGGATGCGAGGGACTGCCTTGAGGAGTGTCGGGATGCCTTTCTGGCGCGTTAGCCGGCCGACAAAAATCACGATCTCGGCGGATTGGAGCCCAAACTCTTCGCGCATTTTCATCGCCGACGGGGCAAGATGCCTTGCCATGGCGAACGCATCGACGTCGATTCCAGAACTGCGGATCACTCGTCCGCTGCCGCGTCCGATCAGTCGGTAACGTTCAAAGAATGCCTGATCGTCCCGATTCTGGAACACCGTAGCCGCCGTCCATAACGACGAAAGCCATTGCAGTCCGCAAAAGATTGGGCGCAGGGCAAGGGCGCGCGGTTCCAGGGACGAGAACGTCCAGCCCAGACCGTTGATTGTGCGCACGACTGGAACGCTCCCGCGCACCGCAAGTGGCGTCACCAGGTTGGGCTTGGTGTCGAAGCTTTGGATAATGTCCGGCCGGAGTTCCGCCATCAGCTTTCGAATGGTGCTGATGGCGGCCCATTCTCCGCTGCTGCTGGAAAATCGGTCGAAACCGTAGCTGCGATGCGGAATGCCATGCCGCAGGAATGCGGCTTCACCGCCGCTCGACACCGCAGTAACCCGGAATCCTTTCTCTCGCAGCGACATCAGGAACGGAATTCGCAGGGCATGATCCTCGCCTCCGACACACACGAGATGCGGATTCATCCTGCGTCTCCTGACCGTTCGCTGTAGCCCGATCGCGCGAAGTGGCCGGCCCTTGAATTTGCTTTCATGGTGTTGGTTTCGCTACCCATCTCGCCCAAGGTTACGGTAGGGGCAGGTCTTGCCACTGTCCTCGTCTGTTTAAATGACGCAAACCCTGTCCCGGCAACGGGCCGCCGTACCCAGCCGGTTCAGGTCGCCGCGCGCTGCATCAAAGAAGTCGCCGCTGCCCCGGGTGCCGAGCGCAGAGTGGTCCACTGACAAACGGCTCGCGCTCCGCGGCACACTTTCCTGTCATTGCTGGCTGTCGTCGGAAAGCCGCCTACTTTAGCGCGGCTCCCATCATCGTCTGGATGCGCGAAGTTTGACCACGCGGGAGGTGATCGTGCGTGCCTCCGAGGCTAGCAGGATTGGAATGCCGTCGCGAACCGGATAGGCAAGTCCTGCGCTCTTCGAAACGAGTTCATCGCGATCCGAATCCCAGGCAAGCGAGCCCTTGGTCATTGGGCATACCAACCATTCTAACAACTCAGGGTTGAAAGAGGCATTCTCTTCGGCTCGCTTGTCCGTATCCATCTGCTATTCCTTTCTCGGCCGTGACATCAACAGTGAACTCCGGCGCGAGCGCCCTTCGCGATACAAGCCGTCACCCGACGTCATCGCTGTAATTCGTAGGATTCCGGCAAGTGTCATAAGCCTTGCAAACTGCACAATCACGCTAGGTGCAGGCTTGGCCACTGTCGTCGTCCGTTTGAATGAATCGACATTGAACGGAGCCGTATGGCGGCGAAGCTGAACGTGAGGCGGGTAAAAGCGTGAATGGAGCAAGCACGATCGGCGCCATAGGTGACCGGAAGGTTTCGTTATTGAAGACCGCTCGCGGCTAATGCTCTCGAGCCAGTGTCTGATCCTTCCGGCCAGTCAATACGGGCGACGAAATCGTAAACCGGGCCGCCGGGTACTCCCCAATTGCTTGACCAGATCACCTGTGAACCGTCCGGGGACGGCGAGGCGTGGGTCTCACTCCAGTAGTCGAATGGAACATTGTTCGTCTGCACAATGCGCCGGACCTCTCCGCTGCCGTCGATGCGCAGCGCGATGACTTCCCGCGCATATGGCGCCCAAGCCGGATATTTCGATACTTCGTCCGGATTGCCCGAATAGCTAAGGAACACCCAACCGGGCCTGTCCAGCGACCTGAGCGATGCATGCTGTGCTTCACCATATCTCATGAGCGAGGTGACTTTCCCATCTGACAGCCTTCGCTTGATCACCTGGAATTTGTCCGGATCGGACTTACTGATCCCCACATAGATTTCGCTGCCGTCGGCATCGACGGTCATGTCGCCATGGCCAGGCCGATGATGCTCAGTCCATGTCTGGCGCAGAACGCCGTCAACAGAAAAGATGAACGTCTGTTCAGTGTCGTCTTTCAGGCTCTGAATACATAAGATGTTGACGCCCAGCGGCGAGATTGAGCAGGCGTTGTTGGCGCCGACAAGCTGTGCGAGATCGATTTCCGGAAATTTCCGCCGCTGTTTGAGATCGTAGGCAAAGACCACCGCTTTGCCGTCCCGGCGAAGCGCGCGTACGGCAATACGGCTGCCGTCACGGCTTGGATTGCCTTTATATGGCCCGAACTGGAGATTGCTACTGTCAGTCGAAACAAACAGGACCTCCTCATGATTGGTGCGTGGCGCCCAGGTCGAGATTTTCCGGCCACCGACGCAGATCATCAGGTCGGGATCGTGAGGATGCCATTCGCATTCGATCGATCGATCACGGCGAAAAAGCGGGGCGTAGGTGCGCCCATCCAGGAAGCACAAGCCGCCGCAGCCGTTGCTGATGACAAGAAGGCTCTGATCCGAATTCCAGGCCTGGGCGCTCGAATAGCGGTGGCTGCAATATTTGCTCCCGCATGCGATGCCGGCGCCGAGGATTCCGGGTTTGGTTATTCGGGCGAAAGTTGTGCCAAATGCCGCATCCTTCGCTGCATGCAGGTAATCCGGCAGGTCCATGGCTACCGGCGCGACGAACTTTGTCGATGCGACGTCCTCTCCACTCACCGCCCCGTGGATAACTATGGATATCGCGCTGACAGCAGCTAACGTCAACGCCAAGGCAGTCTGGTAGCGAGAAAAGCGCATGTCATGTCAACTCGCGCGGTTCCTTTTCAATAATTTGATTCCATATTATTGGATATCTTCCTGTCGACGCTTCAAAACCGCCATCTCTCTAAGCTTCAACTCTTTTAAATTTCGCCCGCGCCGCGCCGAACTTGTCGATTACTCCACGCGCTATCATTTCCGTGGCGGCTGCGAGCCCGTTCGAATCTAAACTTTCGACGCAAGTTGTTGGCACCGGAAACGATCCAAGTTGTTCCTCAATGAGATTAACGTGGTCAATATGATCAAGACTGCTCTGCAGATCGACTTCGAGGAACTTCTGAATGATACCGAGGTTACGCCGGCGTTCCTTCAGACGGACCTCTAGAATTTCTCTTGGCGCCTGCAATCGGACAAGCAGATCCGGTTTGGGTAGAAGCTCAAGCGCGCGCGACACCCTTTCACGATCCGTTATGCCGCTGAATAAAACCAGTGAACATACGAATTGCACCATACCCTGGTCAAAAATTGAGATCGTGTCATTGGACGCTATTGCCGCGCGCCAAGCTTGAAGAAGAGCTTCAAGGTGCCAGTTCAGGCGAGCCGCCCACAGTTCATTCTTGGGTGGAAGAATCTTAAGCACTTCTGCACCGAGAGAACGCTGTCCGATCCACTTTGAATGCAAGCCGGAGACCAGTTTGAAGGCGGCCCTTCTAACCGGATGTCGGCGGTCACCGGTCTGCAAAACAACACAGTAGCCCTGAGCTCGCAAAACGTGCACCAGCTCGGACGCTAACGTCGTCTTACCAGCACCGGACGGCCCAAATAGCTCCAAGATCATCTTTCAATCCAGACTGAGGGAAGCCTACTGGCAGTGACGTCATGTCCATTTGCTGAAGCGAACGCCCATCTCTTCCTGGGATGTCTAGCCGACGAGCCAGGAATCCGCGCCATCCGTATGAATGACGGTGTGGTCACGTTAGGATATCGACGGACGCCAAAATCGTGAACGGAAGGAGTGCGTTTCGGTCACTATCCTTCCGGATTGCCTTCCGTCCGTTTACCGTTCCGTCTCCGACAGGGTGTGCAGTAGCCCTATTCCCCAGCACACTTCCGCGAGGGCGCGGCCATGTCTCATCCGTTCGAGGGATGCGAGACACCCAGCCTTCTGGAAACCTTCTCTGTGATGGACGCAGCCAACTGGCCGTTTATCCCCTCTATCGCCAATAGGGCAGCTTGGTCGGCTATCCAATGAACGTGTCGGACAAAAATCTGCGATCTCATCTGCAGGAGAAATCGTATGAAAGCAGGCATATGAGCGAGAACCTCGAGCCACATCAGACGGCAGCGGCAAATACGGTTATACCTGCCAATTACAACGCCAAGGTCGCGGCAGTCGCGGCCTATGAGCTCCCGACAAAACAGAGATACCAAGATCCGAGTTTTGCGAGCTGGTACCTGAACGGCTATACAGGCCGGTTGAAGCTATCCACCGTTGCGTCATACGTCATTGCGCGACGGGAGCAACGCTGCATCGCCAAGGCGCTGGAGAAGTGCAGCCCGCCTCCGTCTCAGGTGCTTGATATCCCGTGCGGAACCGGGAAGCTGGCCGGCGTGCTGGGCCAGCATGATTGTCAGGTGCTGGCTGCAGACATTTCAATGGAAATGATGGCCTTGGCTAAATCAGCATATGAAGGTCAATCCGGATTTCGGGGATTCATCCGATGTGACGTGACGCAGCTGCCGTTCGCCGACGAAAGCTTTGACACGGTGGTCTGTCTTCGCCTCATTCACCTTATCCCGCCACATCTCAGGCGCGACATTATCATTGAGCTCGCGCGCGTTGCCAGCCGTCGCCTGATCGTATCCTACGGCCTTGGCACCCGCCTCCAGAGAATACGGCTAAGGCTGCGAAAGATGATCACCGGAAGGATGTCGGCGCCTCATCCCGTCAATCTCACCGTTGCACGACAGGATTTCGCGGCGGCGGGGCTCAAGCTGGTGCGCTCTTTTAGCGTCCTGCGGTTCCTGTCCTGCGAGCAGCTGTTCGTACTTGAGAAGGTAAAGGCTTGACCTGCCGCCGGTTTGCAGTCTTCGCGTTAGCACGGGTACTGCGGATCAGGCCGCTGATGGTTGTCAAAAGCTGAAACGGCTGCGGGAGGTAGCTGTGGAACCGGCAGGCAAGGCCATTCCGGCGCGCATGGCATCACTCGACCTGCTGCGCCTGGCTGCAGCCCTCGCGGTCGTGCTCTATCATTATCTTTTTGGCGGCGCGATCGCCCGAAGTCTCGATGTGGAATATCCTGCCGCAGCACCTTACGCCATCTATGGTTATCTCGGCGTCAATCTGTTTTTCCTGATCAGCGGTTTCGTCATCGCGTGGTCGGCCGAAGGTCGAACCTGGCAAGAATTCGCGGTCGCCCGCTTCGCCCGGCTTTATCCAGGATTCCTCGTCTGCATGACCGCGACGTTTGTTTTTCTCGTCGTCGCCAAAGACCAGCGTTTCCCGACTGATGTTGCAACCTATATAGCCAATCTCTCCATGTTCGCTCGCCTCTTCGGCAGACCATCCATGGATGGCGCCTATTGGTCGATCATGCTCGAGATCCTGTTCTACGGCTGGGTTGCGGTGCTGATCTTTGCAGGTGCCTTTCAGCGCTGGAAAATACCCATCGCTGCCATCTGGCTCGCAATTTCGGCAAGCAACGAGTTCTTCTTTGGAAACATGGCGATACGCATTCTCTTTATTACAAACTATGCGCCTTTGTTTGCCGCCGGCATCCTTGCGGAAGACATCGTTGCAAGGGGTCGTTCGCCGGCTGCGTTCCTGCTTCTTGCCGTCGCGTTCCTGGTGTCTTGCCAGACCATAATGTTCTCTCACAACTGGATGCAGGAGCACTTTGGGGCAGCCATTTCGTATCCTGCCCTCCTCGCTGCCAATATAGTGGTCTACGGAGTCTTCGCTGGCGCGATACTGCTCCGCTCCATGATTGCTCCATCCAAGACCGTCATGATGCTCGGAGGGTTGACTTATCCGCTGTATCTTTTGCATCAGTACATTGGCTATATTTCGCTTAACGCGCTGGCGCCGCATATCGGCAAGGACGCCGCATTCGCCGCTGTATTGGCCGGGGTCCTCCTTGCCTCTTTTCTCGTCTGGCGCTTCATCGAGACGCCGGTACGCAAGCCGCTCGTCCGCGCCCTGATGTCCGGGATATATCGCCTTGCGCCAGCCTCGCAGCCAATCCGGCCAGCCTCTTCCGCACGAACATGATGATCGCAAGCTCTCGGCGGGTGTCCCAGAAAGATTCGCGTTAATCGCGAAACACCGGAGCATCTGGGCTTGGCACGGCTGTACGGCACACTGGATGCGTCCCGCTTCCGATTTCGTTGACGGCTCAGCCGATGCCCCAAGCACCCGGCATGACGAGGCCCTTCTTCAAGAGATAGACCGGAGCTTCAAAAGCAGCGATGCGCGCCCCAAATAGCGCACGCCAGGTCCGACAAATGGCGCGAGACTCTCTTGCGACCTGACACCCCATCGAAGGGCTTATCGGCGAGAACGTCGCGATGTGTATCAACTTACGATCAAAGATTCTCACACCGGGTGCCGGTATGTGATTTGGCGCTAATATACGCTGTCTGTAGGTAGAGCGCTGTCGAAACAGAAAAAGGAATATTGGATGACAACTCTGCATTACACGTCAGGCGGATCAGGCACGGAAATTACTCAAGCCGGATTCAACCTGGCTGACGTTTCATCCGTTGACCAACTCAATGCGCTGCCGGACGGGATGAAAGGTTTGGTCTATCTGAACGAAACCGACGGAGTAACCCAATCGTTTATCGACAAGGTCACGCCCTTCATCGGCAATCCGAAGCTGTTCGGATTCTTCCTTGTCGACGAGCCGGATCCCACCGGCCAATGGGGCACTTACGCCTCCGCTGCGAATCTGAAGGCAGAATCCGACTGGATTCATTCCAATGTGCCGGACGGCAAGACCTACATCACGATGATGAGCTTGGGGACGTCGGCGAATCCAGATTTTTCGGGCACGTACAATCCCGCCAACACCGGTATCGATTACTACGGCGTGGATGTCTATCCTGTCCGCACGGATGGCGCGGTCGACTACAACATGATCGACAAATTCGTCGCCGCCGCTCAGGCGTCGGGCATCCCGACGAGCAAGATCGTTCCAGGCTACCAGACGTTTGGAGGCGGCGACTATAACACCGACATGGGTGGCAAATATGTCGTGCCCACCGCCGCCCAGATGGAAACCATGATGGACCACTGGGCCAAGCTGGTTCCGTCACCCGCCTTCGACTACGCATACGCCTGGGGTTCGCAGCGCGGCGACACCGCGCTTGAAAGCTCCCCGGAACTGCAGGCCGTTTTCCGGCAACACAATCTCAGCACTGCCGGGACTGCTCCTTCCGACGCTGCGGCCACTGATCCCATTTCCACGGCGACGGTCCCTTCCGAGGCCACCACCGGCGGCAACACCTCGACTGCCACCGCCCCGGCCGAGGCCACCACTGGCGGCAGCACCTCGACTGCGACCGCCCCTACCGAGGCCACCACCGGCGGCAGCACCTCGACCGCCACCGCTCCTTCCGAAGCCACCTCCAGCAGCAGCACCTCGACTGCCACCGCCCCTACCGAGGCCACCACTGGCGGCAGCACCTCGACTGCCACCGCCCCTACCGAGGCCACCTCCAGCGCCAGCACCTCGACTGCCACCGCCCCTTCCGGAGCCACCTCCAGCGCCAGCACCTCGACTGCCACCGCCCCTTCTGAAACCACCTCCAGCGGCAGCACCTCGACCGCAACCGCCCCTTCCGAAGCCACCACCAGCGATGGCAATCATAACAAGACCGCGCTGTCGCACCTCCTCGCCAGCGACGGCAGTTCGACTGTCACCGCCGCCTCCGGCGCTACCACCAGCGATGGCAGCCATGGCAAGAGCGCGTTTTCGCACCTCCTCGCCGGCAATGGTAGTTCGACTGTCACCGCCGCCTCCGGCGATACCACCAGCGATGGCAGCCATGGCAAGGGCGCGTTTTCGCACCTCCTCGCCGGCAATGGTAGTTCGACTGATACCGCCGCCTCTGGCGCTATCACCAGCGATGGCAGCCACAGCAAGACCGCGCTTTCGCAACTCCTCGCCAGCGACGGCAGTTCGACTGTCACCGCCGCCTCCGGCGCTACCACCAGCGATGGCAGCCATGGCAAGACCGCGCTTTCGCAACTCCTTGCTGGCAATAGCAGTTCGACTGCTACCGCCACCACCACCGGCGATGGCAGTCATGGTAAGACCGCGCTATCGCACCTCTTCGCCACCGACGGCAGTTCGACTGACACCACCCACGACAATGCTGGCGACAAGGTAAGCGAGGGCAGCAGCGTTGACCGCATACTGGCCTCGTTGAGCCATTCTCTTTCGGCCGGCTCGGAGCTTCTCCCGACCAACGATCCGTCCGACAAGACGGCAACCAGCCACATCCGCCACGGGTTCGCGCAAACCGTCCAGCCCGATGAAAATGTCGGCGCCCAGGCAAAAAACGGCGCCGCCGCCGAGATCATGTCCGCACACGGAGGCAACGATGCCTTCGACTTTAGCAAGCTTCAGGACAAGTTCCACCCCGATCAAGCCGCTCTTACCGAGCTTAAGTCGGGCGGGCTTTCATTGCATACTTCCCCTGCTGGTACGGCCACCGATGATGGTTCCCACCACATCATCTTTGACAGCTCGACCGGGTCGCTCTCTCTCGACAGCGACGCAGTCGGCGGCGCAGCTCAAGCGCAGCTCGCCACCCATCTCCCGTTGCAGCATCACTCTTTGATCTGAAAACCAGAGCGGCGGACCTTCAACTCGAGCGTGTCCGCCGCTCCGTCCTTGTTCAATTGCGCCACGGAAGCTTGATCAAGGAAGATGCGATATCGGCTGACATCCGACAGATCGAAGTTGGCCGGCATATCGCCAATGCGAATTTCGGCGCCGCCACACCCTAAGCGGTCTCGGCAACTTTCAGCACGGCGTCGATCTCGGCCATCACCGCCGCCGGCAGCGGCCCTTTTTCCAGCGCCCCGAGATTGTCCGCGACCTGCTCGGGCCGCGTGAAGCCGGGAACCGGCAGGGCGATTGCCGATTTGGCAAGTATCCAGCCGAGCGCGCCCTGCGCAAGCGTGCGACCGCCCGAGGCGAGCAGGTCGCGGATTGCCGAGAGCCTTGACAGATAGTGCGGGTTGGCGGTGCCATCCCTGAAAAACACCATCCATTCGGCATTCCCGCCGCGCACATCGTTGGTGGGCAGCCGCATGGCCGGCGTGTATTTGCCGGTGAGCAGCCCCATTGCCAGGGGCAGCCGGCTGAACGAGACGAGGTTCTCGCGCGCCGCAACGGCCATCAGCTCGTTTGCCGGGGTAAACACATTGAAGTCGTTCTCTACGGCGACGAACCCCTCGCGCGGCGCCTAGGCGGCAAGCCGTTCGCGGTGATCGGTGCTCCAGCCGAAGCCGCCGATCTTGCCCTCCTGGCGCAACAGGCCGAGCGTATCGAACACCTCGCCGGCGCGCTCGATCGGATACTCGTTGATATGTAGCAGCACTACGTCGACACAATCGCGCTGCAGGCGCTGCCGCGAATTGTCGATCGATGTCCGGATCGCCGCGGCAGAGGCATCCTCGGGTGCGATCTTGCGCGTTTGGGGATCACCGAAATAGCCGACCTTGGTGACGATGATGGCTTCGTCCTTATTCTTCAACGCCCGCCCGAGGATCAGTTCGGCATTGCCGGCGCCATAGGCGGCAGCCGTATCGAACACCCGCGCGCCGATCTCATAGGCCATCGCCAGAGCGGCTTGCGACCTGACGTCGTCGACCTCGCCATAGACTGTCGCCGTGTCACGCCAGCGCGCGGGGCCACCCGCCGCCCAGGTGCCGATGCCGATGCGCGGTACCGAGCGGCCATCCCAAAGCTCCATCATCTGCATGCCCGCCTCCTCAACGACGCAAGCTGGCGTGGCGGGCACGTTCGCGGATCTCTTCGCGAGAAATGCCGGCATCCGCCAGTGTGCTGTCCCGGGCCTGCCTCAAGCTCGCAAGCGTCTGGCGATAGGCAATCCAGCGGGCGAAACGGTATCGAAGTTCATCCAACATGATCGTCTCCTTTGGCCCGCAGAATGCCCACCTGGGTTGGTCGAAAGCGCAAAACATCTGCGCCAATCGCATGCGCGATCGAAAGGGCTGCGCTCGCTTCTTGGCCAGCGGAGGCGCTTGTGTCCCTGTCCCGCTAGGCAGGATTGTCCAACGCCTCCAACGCCTGCATACTTGCGCGTGATGCCCGCTTCGCGCTACAGCCACCGTCGCAACGAGTTTTTCATTTCTGCAAAATGGATATCGGCTGGGACGATCTGAGGTTGTTTCTCGACGTTGCGCGGCTGGGTGGCTTGAGCGCAGCGACGGGAACCACGCGCCTCAGCGCAGCCACGCTTGGACGACGCGTCACCGCGCTCGAAAAGCAGATCGGCGAACCTCTGTTCGTGCGTCAGCAGACCGGCTACCGGCTGACCCCGGTCGGCGAGGAACTGCTGCGGCGCGCCGAAGACGTCGAGGCGGCAATGCAGTCGCTGACCCGCTGGCGCGAGGGAAACCTGCCCGACCGCATTGTCCGCGTCTCGGCCGGGCCATGGACCTCGGCCTTCGTTTCCGCCCATATCGGCGAGATCTGGACGGTCGATGACGGCATAAGGGTGGAACTCGTGACCACCACCGACCGGGTCGATATCGGCCGCCGCGCCGCCGACGTCGGCATCCGCAGCGAGCGCCCGACCGAGCAATGGCTTGCCGGCCGTCAGAGCGGCAAGGTCGCCCACGCCATTTATTCCGGACGCCACCTGATCAACGGCATCGCCGCCGGTTTGTTCGTCGGCGTCACCGGCGAAGGCGCCAACATTGCCTCGGCGCGCTGGCTGCAAGCCCATCACGGCGACCGCATCGCCGTACGCGGCAACAACACCCATTCGGTGCGCGAACTGGTGGCCGCCGGCGCCGGGCTTTCGGTCTTTCCGTGCTTCGTCGGTGACAGCGATCCGCGGCTGGTTCGCGTCGCTCAGCCTATCCCCGAACTCGAAACCGACCAATGGATCGTCACCCATCACGAGGAACGTCACTCCCCGCCGGTACGGAAAGTCGCCGACCGGATCGCCGCCTTGATGCGGGCGCACCAGCCGCTGTTTGGCGGCGAGACGCCGATTCGGTAAGCCTGAAGGTGACGTAAGAGCTCTCGGCTGCGGTGCATCGGGGGCTGGTCACATATGCTGAAGTCCTGCGCTGGAGCCAGGCAAACACGTCTCCGGACCATAAGGCGCATTCCTCTGGACAAAGCACTTCATGGCCAGGCATCGAGGTTTAGCCAAGGCATGGCGCGACAGGAAAGATGCGGTATCACTCTGAACGCGGCGGCATCGCTCGAGCCGGCTCATAGCCGTATGCTTCGCCCTTGCGCACCACGCGGCCGATGCCCGGCCAGCCAAGGTGCGCGCCGCCGATCCACGTCCCTGCCTCGGCCGCGTCACTGAGAACCTTTAGGCGGGTTGTGCGCGCGGTCAGCTGATCGTCGTCATAGCCCCAACTGAACGCGGGATTGCCGAACTGCAAGGCCGGCACATGAACGACGTCCCCGAAGAATAGGAAACGGTCCTCGTCCGTGTCGAACCCGTAGCCGGTATGACCGGCAGCATGACCGGGCAAGGCGACCGCCCTCAATCGGTCACCCACCTTGTCGCCATTCTGGACAGGCTTCAGCAGGGGCCGGAACTGCGCAAGGTCCGCGTAAGCGAAAAAGCTCTGCACAGCCGCCTCGGGAATAATAATCGCCTTCAAGTTTGGAAAGAGCACTCGGCCGTCGGGGGTCAAAAGTCCGTGCACATGATCCTGATGGGCGTGGGTGAGCGCCAAGACCGTGATCGAAGCCGGGGCGATCTTGGCTTCCGCCATGGCCTGCTCAAGACGCCCCACTGTTGGGGCCCAGCCCCCTCCTCCGCTGTCGACCAGAACGCCCTCAACGCCTGGACCTGCGAGCGCGAAGCAATTGACAGACAGGCGAAGCGCCCCTGCCAGCGCAGCTTGCGGCACCGGATTATCCTGCGGGTCCCGCAGAAGGTCCGCCGGCATCTCGATGTAACCGTCCGAGAGCGACCAGACGCGCCACCTTCCCGACGTGCTGCCGAGCACGTTGTTGGTTTGCGATGTAACGATCATCAGGCCACCTGCTGCAAGCAAAAATGGAGGATAGGTTCGATTGTCACTATTTGGCTCTCTGCATACTCTGCGCAAAAGCGTGGGGAAATCGATGAAGATCAATGCGGAAAGCACCCGATCTCGATAGGCTATCGGAAGATGATCGTTGACGGATCTGCTAGCTTCGCGACGATGCCAGCTCTTATTGCATGCCCATGTAGATTCCCCCCTTCGTAAGCTCGTCAATCATCTGATTTATGCGCTTTCAGCGTGTTTCCGGGTGACGGGCGCGCGCGATCCAATGCAAGTAATCGTTGCGCTGATAGGGAGGCCGTTGCTTGAAAGCATGCATCAGATTTGCGGCCTCGAGCTCTGCAGGCAAACTGTCGGGCATTTTAGCCAACGGACGTTTCAGCAACTCACGTCTCCGCCATTCGAATCCCGATGCTGGAATAGATCACAAGTCAGCCGTCGCGCCTGCGAGACCGCAGCCGGCCTGGCGATAGCCCTTTCAATCGGGTCACGACGCGATTCATATGGGCCTGGTGAGTGAAACCCGCGTGCTGAGCAATCTCGGCCAGCGGCAGATCGCTATTTTCCAAAAGCTCGACCGCGCGATCAACGCGGCGGCGTAAAATGAATTGATGTACCGGCAGTTGCGTCGCCTCTCGAAAGGCGGCGGTGAAGGCGCGTCGTGGCATTCCCGCGATTCCGGCAAGATGGTCGATCGACACCCCCTTTTCCAGATCGCCGTCAATCGTAGCGAGGACCCGGTCGAACCGCTGCGAGGTTAGGACCGGAGATTTCTGCCGCCGCTGACGTGCATGCCCGAGACGGAGCAGGTTCGCGAAAACCAGGCCCAGCGTCCATTCGCGGATGACGGGGTTGGCTGGCGGGTCGCCTTCGAGGCGTCGGCACAACTCGGCCACCAGCGAATCGCGTACCGGTCGATCGGTCAGGATCACCAGATCCTCGAGCGTCCCGGCTGCGGATACCAGGAGCCTTGACGCCAGCGCGGAGTCAACGGTGATCATCGTCAGCTCGCGCGGCTCCTCGATCTTGAACCGCGTGGCACGCTCGGGAAGGCTGAGCAGCAGGTCGCCGGGGCGGGTGAAGACGCGCCGCAGGCCGCGGCCAAGATCGATCTCTGCATAGGATGAACCGCTGCGAATCACACGCAGCTGAACGACTCCGGCCGGCGCATGGCGATAGTCGCCGGCAGGAAAGAACAATCTCTTTGCACTTGCGGCGGTCACCATCGTTGTACCGGGCGTCCGGACGCAAGTTCCTCCAGGACTTCGATGATCGATCGCCGCATCCTCGATCCTTGACGCCTACACTTTTGCCCGTTTGACCGGTCCACCAGGGGCATCATTTGCCAAGGCAGTCAGTTCACCAATCCGGGGCACAAAGATGTTGTGCAGTGTCTGGGTCATAATGGTCATTTCACGCTGAATTTGCAGTTCCTGTGCGGCGGGAAACAGTGTGCCCTGCAAGAAGAGTTCCAGGCCTGCCTTGTCGTCCCATATCTCGATGATGCGATAGCCATCGTCGGTCGCATGCGAGATGTGCTGGTAGATGCCACCAGCGGGCCGTTTCTCCACGCCGACCCGATCGAGGATGCGGCTATAATCTTCCGCCGTCAGGCCGGCAATATCAAGTGTCGTCACCACGGCCATGGTTCATCCTCGCTGCTGATTGTGGTTGTTTGAAATGAAGTTCTTGGACGACCCCGGATCCTACTGGGCCGATGTCGTTTGGCATCGCCGTCCTGACGGCGAGTTTGACTCCCGAACTTCACCGACAGGAGCGATCTTTGGTCCTCCGCCACCGAGCGCCTCGATGACAAGACGGGCGGTCGCCGCTCCGGAGAAGTTCTGCTGGCCGGTGATCAAATTGCCGTCGCGCACGGCAAAATCGCGCCACAGCCCGGCCTGAACATAGTTCGCGCCGAGCGCACGCATCTCATCCTCGATCCGCCATAGCATCAGATGCTTACCGTGCGGCAGCGCGCCCATTTCCCAGACGGCATTGTCGGCGAAATCTTCCTCGACATTGGCGAACCCCGTAACAGTGCGCCCTTTGGCCAGCAGCTCGCCGGTTGAGAGGCGCGCGTAGCGCAGCAGCGCGACGCCATGACACAAGGCGGCCGCAACCTTGCCGGCCGCGAAAAAGGCGACGAACAGCCGCTGCAACTCAGTTGCGCCTTCGAAGGTGAACATCGGCGCCTGGCCGCCAGCGACGACGATCGCGTCGAACGCGTCGACCGACAGCTCCGCGATGGACCGGGTCGTCTCCACCAGCGTCACCAGTTTCGGCGTCGACAGGAAACCGAGCGAGATCAGATCCGTATCCGAATAGCCGGACGGATCACCCGGGTCGCTCAAGGCATCCGCCTCGCATTTGCCGCCCTCAGGCGAGAAGATCGCGACTTCGTATCCGCGCTCCGTGAAGGCGAGCCAGGGATGAGTTAACTCGCTCCACCAAAATCCGACCGGCCAGCCTGTGGTGGTTGACACAGCCGGGTTTGAAAGGACCATCGCGACCCGCTTGGGACGCAGCGGGTCGAGCGGGTTGGGATCGCGGACCGACATGCGTGATATCAGGCCGGAATGGGAGCGTTGGGGCGCAAAAACGCGTCCTCGACCAGCGGCGGCAGCTCCTCCAACCTAGGCGCGAAGATGTTGTAGAGCGGTTCGATCGTCACCTTCATCTCTCGATTTAAGCCGATCGCCGCCGCCGCCGGCGCCAACCGCGCCTGCATGAATGCCTCGAATCCCTCGCGATGATCCCACACCTCGATGACGCGATAGCCGCCCTCAATCGGTGCAGTCAAATGCAGATAGATCCCCGGTTCGGGTCGGAGCTCTACGCCCATTTCATCGAGGATTGCGCGGTACTCCTTCGGTGTGATTCCGAGGACGTCGATCGTAGTGATATAAGCCATGACTGGTCCTTATTCTTGGCGATGGCAGGCACTTGGTCAAACGAGATTTGCCCAAATCGTCTTGTATTGGGTGTAGCTTTCCCACGCCTCGCGGCCCTGCTCGCGGCCATAGCCGCTCATCTTGAAGCCTCCGAACGGCGCATTGGGATGGTACTTGTGCCAGCAGTTCAGCCAGACCGTGCCTGCCTTGATCCGGTCGGCAAGCCGTAAGGCACGGCCGAGATCGCCCGTCTGGATGCCCGAGGCGAGCCCGTAACTCGTATCGTTGGCGATCCGGATCGCGTCCTCCTCGTTGTCGAATGGAATCACCGGCAGGACGGGGCCGAAAATCTCTTCGCGCGATATCCTTAGGTCGTTGGTCGCATCGGCGAAGATGGTCGGCTCGATGAAGAGGCCCTTGCCGTTGACATGGCGGGTGCCGCCGCCCGCGGTCAGTCGTGCGGTGCGCTTGCCTTCTTCGACATAGCTCAAGACCTTGTCATACTCGCCGCGCGACGCGATCGGCCCGATCATCGTCGCAGGGTCCAGCGGATCGCCGAGCGTCGCCGACTTCGCCATGGCGCTCAGCTTCTCGACGACCTCGTCATAGCAGGCGCGTTCGACCAGCAGGCGCGATCCGGCGACGCAGACTTCGCCCTTGTTCCAGAAGATGCCCCAGAAGGCTGCCTGTATCGCGGCATCGATATCGGCATCGGCGAAAACGATATTGGGACTCTTGCCGCCGAGCTCCATGGTCAGGTGTTTCATCGTCCCGGCACCGTTGCGCATGATGCCCTGGCCGACGGCGGTCGACCCGGTAAAGGCGATCTTGTCGACGCGGGCATCGTTGACCAGCGAGTCGCCTATGGTGCCGCCAGGGCCGGTGACGAGATTGTAGACGCCCGGCGGCACGCCCGCGTCGAGGATGACTTGCGCCAAGGCGAGGGCCGTCAGGGGCGTGTCGGTCGCAGGCTTGTGAACGACCGTGTTACCCGCCGCGAGTGCCGGCGCGATCTTCGAACAGGACAGCGCGAGGGGAAAATTGAACGGGGTGATCGCAGCGACCACGCCGAGCGGCTCGCGTCGCGTCAGGATCCTGATATTTGGTTCGTAGCTTGTACGATAGGCGCCGTCCATCGCGCTCATGGCGAGCCCGCCATGAAAGCGGAACAGTCCTGAGCAGTGCGGCATGATGATATCGCGGAAATCGCGATAGGGCATACCCATGTCCATCGCCTCGCGCACCGCGAAATCCGCGGCCCGCTCGTCCATCAGATCGGCGATGCGAAACAGGATCTTGGCGCGCTCCTCATGATGCATCCGCGCCCAGGGTCCTTGCTCGAAAGCCCGCTGCGCGGCCGCGACGGCATCGCTCGTGTCGGTGACGTCCGCCTTCGCAATATCGGTGATCGCCGCCTCCGTGGTCGGATCAAAAGTCGTCGAAGTCTCGCCACTGACGGCATCGCGCCATTGACCATCGATCAGCAGACGTCCTACTGGAATCGCCGTGCGCCGCGCGGGTAGATAATCAGTCATGAACCGGTTCCGTGCTGTCGAATGAGATTGAAGGAAATTGTCGGCCCCATCCCGCGCCGATAGGCGAGCTGGACCAATAGCAGCATCATCGGCTCGATCAGGCGCGAGGCCGTGAGATCGCCGACATCGACCGGCATTGTCGGAAGATCGGCGAGAAGCCGGCAAACCGCCGCCTTGGCATCAGCGTCATTGCCGGCGACATAGCTCGTCACCGGATCGCCGTTGAGACGCGGATCATCCCTCTCAAGCAATTCGGCAAAGGTCGGAATGCACTTGACGACAAGCGCGCCCCGCGCGCGCCTCTGAACCTCCTCGCCTACAGACGTCGTAGTGCCTAGCAGCATCGTGGAAAGGTCAGGCGCGACTGCATTGGTATTATCCCAGACTATCTTGCTCGACAAATCGCCAAGCGCGTCCATCACCAACTCGAGAGCCGGCCATGGCGTCGCCAGGGCAATTACGTCGGCCCATCTCGCTACTTCGTCAGGGGCACCGAAGCCAACACGGAGGGTTGCCGCGATTGCGCGCAACTTGCCTTCGTCACGACTGAAGCTGAGGCGAATTTCGTGCCCGGCGAGGCCAAGACGTTTCGCCAAGGCCTTCCCGAGCGAGCCTGGTCCGATGATCGCAACTTTCACAACTGCCTCCCGACACGCGATCGGGCTTGCCTAGCATCATTGCAGTCGCGCTTATTTCACGAATTGCCCTTGCACGATCGGGCGCACTCGGCACATGGGTCGGCGCCAATTGGCATCCGGATCCGCCGCGCGCTCACGCCCTCCCCGAACGTGTCCCTACTGGGCGTGTATGTGGGGCACCATAGAGGATGGTGCCATCAGCGGAGGTCCCCAGGGCACAAGGCTCACATTGGTGACGCTAGATTTTCTTAGCCTAATCCGTCGGCGTTGCGATGACTTTTGTGGCATCAGCATAACGCGATTGCCTGCAAATCCGGGGAAAGGCCGCCTCAGGACGGCTTTCCGGACTGGCACGCCCCTTGCTTCGTCATTCACGTGCAGAGCGTCTAGGGTTCCGGCCGTGTCGATCACGGTGCTGGTCCAAGAGACGCGACCGCTTGAGATGCATTGAGGCATCCGGCGGAACACGGCGGGCCAAAATCCCGGGAGAACCCTGCACGGGTTTGCTGGCGCGAACCTCTCCCGGATGCGCGCTCCGTGAACCCCCCAAACAGACGTTCGGACGCAATCCGGATCGCAAACAGGGGTATGCAATGCTTCGCAAACTGGCCGCAATCATCCTAGCCGCTTCACTCAGCCTTCCCTCCATATCGGCCGCGGAAGCGGCGCCCAAGAAAGACTTCAAGATTTGCTGGTCGATCTATGTCGGATGGATGCCGTGGGGCTATCTTTCCGACAGCGGCATCATGAAGAAGTGGGCCGACAAATACGGCATCAATGTCGAGATCACCCGTATCAACGACTATGTCGAGAGCATCAACCAGTACACCGCCGGCGGCTTTGACGGCTGTTCGATGACCAACATGGATGCGCTTTCGATCCCGGCCGGCGGCGGTGTCGATACGACGGCCTTGATCGTCGGCGACTTCTCCAACGGCAACGACGCGGTCATCCTCAAGGACAAGGCCGCGCTCAAAGACATTGCCGGTCAGAAGGTCAATCTCGTCGAGCTCTCCGTCTCGCATTATCTGCTGGCGCGCGCACTGGAGACGGTGGGGTTGGCCGAAAAGGACATTACGGTGGTGAACACCTCCGATGCCGACATGGTCGCTGCCTACGGCACCAGCGATGTCACCTCCGTCGTCACCTGGAATCCGCTGGTCTCGGAAATCGCCGCCATGCCGGGCGCCCACAAGGTATTCGATTCGACTGAGATTCCCGGCGAGATCATCGACATGATGGTCGTCAACACCGCGACGCTGAAGGACAATCCGGCTTTGGGCAAGGCGCTTGTCGGTGCATGGTATGAAGCCATGGCGCTGATGACGTCGGGGACGCCCGAAGGCAAGGCGGCGAAGGAAGAGATGGCCAAGGCGTCGGGGACGGATCTTGCCGGTTTCGACGCTCAGCTTGCATCAACGGCGATGTTCTTCGAGCCTGCCAAGGCGGTCGCATTCACCAACGGCGCCGAACTGCCGAAGACCATGGATCTGGTGCGTAACTTCCTGTTTAGCCACGGCATTCTTGGTACCAACGCGCCGAGCGTCGACGTGATCGGCATGAGCTTCCCCGATGGCTCGACGCTGGGTGACGTCAACAACGTCAAACTGCGCTTCGATCCGGCCTTTATGGCAGAGGCGGCGGGCGGAACGCTCTGACACGGGAGCGCGACATGCTAGCCAGAGGAACCGGCATCATGCAGGCCGCGGTAGGCCCGGAAGTCGCACGCCTGCAGCTTAGCAGGCCGAAAGCGCGGCTTCGCCTCATCAACGCGACGGTCTCGCGCGGCGGAGCGTTGCTGCTTGGAACGCTGCCGTTTGCCGCCGTGGCGATTGCCTATCTCTTCGCTTCCGCGCAAAGGCTGGCGGTCAATCCCAGCGACAAGCTGCTGCCCTCCCCTGCACAGATGTGGTCGGCCTTTTCAGACCTGGCAACAGTGCCGGACAAGCGCTCCGGCGACCTGATCCTGTGGGCCGACACCTATGCCAGCCTGATCAGGCTGTTCGCCGGAGTCGGCATGGCCACGCTGGTGGCGCTCAGCCTCGGCGTCGCCATAGGTTTCATCCCGCGCGTCAGGGCCTTTCTGCTGCCCTTGGTCACAGTTGTCTGCGTCATCCCGCCACTGGCGCTGCTCCCGATCCTGTTCATTGCGCTCGGCCTCGGCGAAACGGCCAAGATCACCTTGATCGCTCTCGGCGTCGCACCGGTCATGGTGCGCGACATCGCCAACCGGGTGATGGAATTGCCGCCGGAGCTCGTCGCCAAGGCACAGACGCTCGGCGGCAACAGCTGGACCATGGTGCTCAGGCTGGTGCTGCCACAGGTCATGCCGCGCCTCATCACGTGCGTACGGCTGGCGCTTGGGCCGGCCTGGCTGTTCCTGATCGCGGCAGAAGCCATCGCCTCCACCGAGGGGCTCGGCTACCGCATCTTCCTCGTTCGTCGCTATCTGTCGATGGACGTCATCCTGCCTTACGTCGCATGGATTACGCTGCTTGCGGTGATGACCGACTGGCTGCTCGTTCGGCTCTCTCATATCATCTCGCCCTGGGCGCATCCGGTGCGGACCAGATGAGCCGGATCCTCGTCCATCGGCTGGAGAAGAGCTACGGCGACGCCCGTGTGCTGGAACGGGTCAACGTCTCCGCCGAAGCGGGTGAATTCCTGTCGCTGGTTGGCGCCAGCGGTTGTGGAAAATCGACATTCCTGCGCATCCTGCTTGGCCAGGAACAGCAAAGCGGCGGCGTGGTCGTCGTCGGCGACCAGCCGATCGTGCCGGAGCCGACGCCGCAGCGCGGCATCGTCTTCCAGCGCTATTCCGTGTTTCCGCATCTGACCGCGCTGCAGAACTTGCTGCTGGTCGAGGACTTCCGTTCGGGCGGACCGTTCGGCCGCGTCTTCGGCGCCAGGCGCAAAAGCGCCAGGCAAGAAGCCGAAACCATGCTGGAACGGGTCGGGCTTGCCCATGCGCGCGACCTCTATCCGGCTTCGCTGTCGGGTGGCATGCAGCAACGGCTGGCGATCGCGCAGACCTTGCTCGGCCGGCCGCGGATCCTGCTTCTCGACGAGCCGTTCGGCGCGCTCGATCCCGGCGTCCGTGCCGAGATGCATGAGCTGCTCACCGAGCTATGGACCGAGCACGGCATGACCGTGGTCATGGTCACCCACGATATCGGCGAGGCCTTCAAGCTCGGCACCCGCGTGCTGGTCTTCGACAAGGTGCGCCACGACCCCCAGTTCCCGTCCGCCTATGGCGCGACGATCACCTACGATCTGAAGCTCGACCGCAAGAACCGGGCTTCCGCACGAGACGTGGCCGAAGTGGCCGCGATGGTCGGGACGACCCGACTTGATAGCGCAATCGCGACGACGGCGTCGTGAAGGAGGTTTTCATGCATAGAGATAGTCCAGAACGTCGGCATCGCCGCGCCGGGCTCACCGACCGCCAGCCGCGCCAACGCTTCCACCATCCGAACTTCGAGATCCGCGACATGCAGGGCTGGAAGTCGATCGAGGCGGAAGGAAAGCTACCCGAGGATGGCTGGCGCAAGGAACAGAAATGGGCACTCGACATGGGCCTGCCCGGATCGGATTCGATCATCGACAAGTCGATCCCGACATTCGCGCGAGGCGAGTTGCCGCATTTCGCCGGCATCAACACCTTCCTCAAGGCGCCCTATGTCGAGAACGTCCGCGATGTCGGCAGGTATGACGCTGCCGTCATGGGCATTCCTTTCGACAGCGGCACCACCTACCGGCCCGGAACCCGCTTCGGGCCGCAAGGCATGCGCCGCATCTCGGCGCTCTACACGCCTTACAATTACGAGCTCGGTGTCGACCTGCGCGAGCAGATGACGCTTTGCGATGCCGGCGACGTCTTCACCATTCCCGCCAATCTCGAAAAGAGCTTCGACCAGATCACCAAGGGCGTCAGCCATGTCGCCTCGTCCGGCGCGCTGCCGATCATGCTCGGTGGCGACCATTCGATCGGGTTTCCGTGTGTGCGCGGCATTGCCGACGTGACCTCCAAGCGCATCGGCATCATCCATTTCGACCGCCACATCGACATTCAGGAAAAGGATCTCGACGAACGTATGCACACGACGCCCTGGTACTGGGCAACCAACCTGCCGAACGTCTCGGCTACCAATCTGGTGCAGCTCGGCATCGGCGGCTGGCAGGTGCCCCGCTACGGCGTCGCCGAGGCGCGGAAGCGCGGCACCAACGTGCTGACGATTTCCGATATCGAACAGATGGGGCTGGAGAAGGCGGCGGAGATCGCGCTCGAGCTCGCATGGAAGGACACCGACGCCGTATACATCTCCTTCGATGTCGACAGCATCGATTGCGGTTTCGTGCCGGGTACGGGCTGGCCGGAGCCCGGCGGCTTCCTGCCGCGCGAGGCACTGAAGCTGCTCGGGCTGGTGTCGGCGCCCGGCATCTGCGGACTGGAAGTGGTCGAGGTGTCGCCGCCCTACGACACGTCGGACATCACGGCGCTGTTTGGCGTGCGGGTTGTCGTCGAGGCGCTCGGCTCGATGGTCGCGCACGGCAATCTCGGCAAGCACAAATCCATCATCGACAAGCCGACGAGCTTTTGACCATGCACGATGATCATCACCACCACAGCCATAACCATGGCGACGGTCACCATGACGGGCCGAACGGTCATCATCACCATCCGCACCCGGTCGGCCACAACGGGCCGGCCGGCAAGCCGTTGCAATGGCAGACACCGCATCTACCGCACCACCATGCGCCCGAACCCGCCGACGCGCGGGCGACGGATCTCGATCTCGTCGAGATCGTGTTTCTCGAAGGGTTTTCGCGGGCGCCCGACCCGTCCAGTTTCCTGCGCCTCGCCGGGATTCCGTTCGTCGGCGAGACCGCCGACGGCGTACGGCTGCATCTCCTGCGCGTCGAGACGCAGGACATGGTCGATGTCGGCGCCGTCATGCCGCTGATCGGCGGCGCCGGCGTCACCTATCACCCGCTGCCCGCGAAACTGACGTCGCGTCGGCGCCGCCTGGCCTTCGTCTACCATAACGGCGAGGCACAAACGCCCCTCGACTTCGGCGAGGCGCGGCTTCTGGCCGACAGGTCCGGCGCCGCACAATTCACCATGCCAGGGGCCGGACAATGAGCACCGGCCTTGAACCGATCGCACCTCTATCAAACAGGTCAGGAACCATGAACAAAACGCTTTCATTCTTCGGCAGACTCGCCTTGGCAGCCGCCACAACTCTCATCCCCTCATTGGCCTTCGCCCACAGCGGCGGTTTTCATGCTCACGGGTTTGTAGACGGCCTTCAGCACCCGCTGGCCGGTATGGACCACCTGCTTGCCATGATGGCTGTAGGCATCATTGCCGCTCGCGCCGGCGGCAATGGGATCATCATCGTGCCGTCGTGCTTTGTCTCGGCGATGGTCGCTGGCGCCCTGCTCGGTATCGCCGGCATCGGCCTGCCCTCACTCGAAGCGGGCATAGCGCTATCGCTGGTAGTCTTCGGCGCCATGATGATGCTTGCCAAGCCGTTTCCGCTCGCTGTGGCTGCGTCGCTGACTGCCCTTTTCGCCCTCTTCCACGGCAATGCCCACGGCCTCGAAATTCCCGAGACTGCCAGCGGCATCGCTTACGCGGTTGGCTTCGTGGTCGCCACCTCGGCTCTTCACGCGACCGGCGCGTTGGCCGCCCTGACACTTCGGCGCTGGCCGGGAGCCATCCGCACGGCAGGGGTCGGCACGTCGGTGGTCGGTATGGCGTTGGCGGCACAGATCATCTGACCCGCAGGCATCTGCGATGAACAGGAAGCGAAGGCATGATCAAGCGTCTGACCGTCTGGCTGCGCATCCGAAACATGCTGTACCAGATCCTGAAGACCCGGTCTGAGCGACTCTGATCGCATCCAGGGACCGAGGCTATGCCGCTTGCCGTACGTCTCGCGCGTACGGAGCGGTCCGCCGTGGGTCGCGACTAGGACGCAGCCGGCCGATCTGGACAGCGCCGGTCGGCCGCGTGCATCGATAAGCGCGTGTCGCTCACGGACGAACGCGGATGATCGTCTTCCCCGAGCGTCGCTCGGTCGGGTTGAAGGCGGAAACGGCATCATCGAGGGTCGAGATGTTGCCGATGTTCGTCCGGAGCCGTCCGTCCCGCACCCGCTGGACGATTTCACTCAGTTGAGCACGATCGGACTCGACAACGAAGTCGACTGCCAGGCCATTGGCGGGCTGCGCGTCGGGCGGCCCGACGACGGTCACCAGTGTTCCTCCGGCTCGAACCAGGCCCGCGGATCGCTTCTGTATGTCGCCGCCGATGACATCGAACACCAGATCGACGCCGCCGACGTCTTCCAGGGCGTCGTTCTCGAGGTCGACGAACTCGTTCGCGCCGAAGTCGAGCGCCTTCTGACGGTCGGCTGCGCGTCCGGTGCCAATAACGTAGGCGCCGGCCTCCCGTGCGAGTTGCGTCACCATCGACCCGACTGCGCCGGCCGCACCATGCGCAAGGACGCTCCGCCCGGCCCGAAGGCGGCCATGGTCGAACAGACCCTGCCACGCAGTCAGGCCCGAGATCGGCAAACTTGCGCCTACCGTGAAGTCGACGTCGCCCGGCAGCGGCGCGAGGTTACGTGCCTCCATGGCTACATACTCCGCCAGGGTGCCGTCGCGATACCAATCGGCGAGGCCGAATACCCGCTGGCCCACCGACAGTCCCGTCGTCCCGTAACCGAGGGCGGTGACCACTCCGGCCAGCTCGTGCCCGGGGATCGATGGCGTCCGGTCACGGTCGACGCGATCGGTCCAGGTCGACGGCCACGCCAACTCAGTCGGGACGAATCCCGACGCATGAACCTTAACGACGACGTCGTTTATCGCTGCCTGCGGCTCGGGCCGCTCGGCCAGCTTCATCCCGGCCGTTCCCGCGGCCTGATCCGTCACAACGATTGCCTTCATCGGAATTGTCTCCTCGGTCATTTGTCACGTGGCGATGGCCGGTAGATATGTCCGGCTCTGGTCGTGAAACAGGACCAAGATTGGCGGGAATGATGGTACCATTGCGCCATGGCTGCTGTGCCCATCCATCTCGACCGCGCCGCAAGAACGCCGCTGGCGACGCAGATCTACCTGGCGGTCCGGGACGCCATCGAGGCATCTGCGGCGCATGAAGCGCCTCTACGCGTCTCGGCGGCAAGCCCTGCTTGAGGGCCTCGCGCAGGTCGGGTCGGAGTCGCTGAAAGTCGAAGCCACCGCTGGCTTGGCCGTCATTGTCTCGATAACCGCCTCTCTGTCGGACGTGGAGATCGCCCGCCGCGCCCGCTCGTTCGGCTTGGCTCCGTCGCCTCTCTCTCAATGGCGCGTCCGATCACCCCGTGGCAGGGGCTCCTGCTCGGCGTGACCAACTTGGATACGCGTCGGCTTACACAGTATTGCCGACAGCTCGCGGAAGCGGCGCAATAGCGCCACTAGCGCTCAGCGATCCTTGAAGGGCCCGATCCTGCAATGGGCTGCTCCTGCCCCTTGGCTTGCGGGCACGGCCGTGTCCGCAAGCCGCGCATTGCGGCCATTCCGCCGGAACCGTCAGAAGGACCGTTGAGGGTCGCTCCAGACCTTGGTCCTGCCGGGCTCAATGTCCGCCATCTTTCTTCAGACGCCACAAGCCGCCATTCCCCTGTCGGCCATTGCGGTCATTCCAGACAGACACTCAAGAGGTTCGCACTAGGAAGCAGCCAATCTTTGCCCCACCAATCGATGCAAGCCGCGCGCTAGTGGACCGCTAGCCAGGAGAAGCTTCAGACCTATCGCGATCGAGCTTTTGATCTCAGCGCGCCTCTTGGCGCCTACGGTCCATTCCACCTCGGTGCACCGAGTCCTCGGTAGCCACCATAAATCAACAAAATCAATTCCAGGATGGAGGTTCGCCAATGCCTAACCGAGGTAAAAAATTTTTCTAAGTCGTTGATAAATAACGATAATGGTGGGCCCGGAGGATGTGCTAGAAACGTCGATTTGATTGGGTTTTTCGTGGGCCAAAATCAGAAGTATTCCCGTATCGTTCCGTATGGTTCCGCGATGCTCTCACCATCGAATTGGCTATGCCCTGCCTCCAACGGCAGCCCACCTTCGAAGGTCCGGCATAGCCTCCGCGTGTGTCAGCTGAGCGCACATCTAGATCACGCGCGCGTCCTCCGGGCGCGGCTCCCCTGCAACGACGAATGTAGGACGATCCGCGCTACTGTAACGTCGCACGCCCATAGGAATCGAGGACACGGGTGATGCTGCCAATCAGCAGGTCATGCGCGACGGGCTCGATCCGACCTGCCGCAACGTCGGCATCGAGTTGCCCCAGATACTGGCTGACCAAAGGGCGGGGAATGTCCCTGCCGCCCAGAAAATCCAGCAGCGTCTGTGTCGCGTGCTGTGCGTCGGGCGTCGGCCAGTAGTAACGGATGCGGTCGCTGAAGGAGAAGTGCCGCTGCACGCGCTGCTCGTCCGGCGTACCCGGATAGTATTTCTGCCAATTGTCCGGCGAGGCCAGCATGACGCGCTCCATCGCCGCCGGCAGGCTTTCACGGGACGGGTCTGGCGCGAGCACGTCCGCGACGTGGCTCAGCCCGTACAATGCCTCGCGAAGCGCGAAGGTGAGCCAGGGTCCAACCTTGAGGATGGCGAAGCCGTCGCGCACCAGAGCCTCAAGCGCCTCGTTTGGCTGGTAGTCGGTCGAATGCGCCTCGAAGACGAATTGCGGCATGCGCCCGAGCACGCCGACCAGCTGCGTCGCCTTCCGCGGCGCGTACGCGATGATCTCGGCATTGCCGAATTCGACGCCCGGCTGGACGACGACGCCGACCACACGGGCAAAGGCACCGTCGAGGCCGGCGCGCGAAAATGCCTGTCCGTGGATTTCGACGGTCCGCAGGGCATCATCTGGTTCGGTGACATGCATATGGTCGAGCGCTTCGAGCGCGCCGCCCGGCACCGGAACTTCGGTGCCGATGATGTAGACCGGTTTCTCGCCGCCAATGCGTTCGACCGCCGCCTCGGCGACGGCCGCAAGCGCGGCGGCGCGGGCAGCGATGATCTCGTCGGCAAGCGGGGCGGGATCGTCGGCGCAAGCCATGCTGGTGTCGAGATGCAGCTTGGTGAAGCCCGCGCCGGCATAGGCGTCGATCATCGCCTTCGCCTTCGTCATCGCCTCGGCGGAAGGAAGATGCTTCCACGGATTGGGACCGAGATGGTCGCCGCCGAGGATCAGGCGATCGAGCGGAAAGCCGGCCCTTTGCGCATGGCCCTCGACGAAGCTGCGGAAGCCGGCGGGCGTCATGCCGGTGTAGCCGCCTTCGTGATTGACCTGGTTGCAGGTCGCCTCGATCAGCACCTCGGAACCGCGCGACGCGCCGTGGCGGAACGCGGCCTCGATCACCAGCGGATGCGCCGAACAGATCGAGGCGATGCCGCCTTTCTCACCCGCGGCGCGCTTCACCGCGATGCTGGCAAATCTCTGCGTCGCGGCGCTCATGGCTGGCCCTTTCCGGCGATGGTTGCGAAAGCCTCAACCTCGGCTAACGGAAAGATACCTTCCATTGGCCCCTTGCGAGTAACGGCTAGCGCGCCACAGGCATTTGCGATCCTGAGCGCCTGGGCGGGTGCAGCACCACGAAGCCAGAACGAGACGAAGGCAGCGCCGAAACAGTCACCGGCACCGGTCGGATCGATCTCGTTGACGGCAAAGCCCGGCAAGGCCACCGTGCCGTGACGGTCGTGGTAGGCGGCGCCGTCGGCGCCCTTCTTGAGGACGACGCAGGAAACGCCGCGCTGCAGGAGTTCATCGACCGCGCCCTTTTCGTCGCTGGCCGAAGAAAACAGGAACAGTTCGCTGCCGCTCGGCAGGAAGACATCGGTTTCCTTGAGCACTTGGTCGAGCGCTGCGCGCATGCCGGAGGCCTGCATGATCTCGCGGCGAATGTTGGGGTCGAAGGACACCGTCCCGCCCTTGGCCTTCACCGTTTGGATCGCCGCCAGCGCGACATCGGTGGCGCGGTCGGAGAACAGTGACGAGCCCATGAGATGAACATGGTCGGTGCCGGCAAGCATGCTTGTCGCAGCGGCATCGATCCCGACCAAGCCGGCGGCGCTGTTGCGGATGTTGAAGACAAAGTGCCGGCTGCCGTCCGCCCGGTAAGTGACGAAGGCGGTGCCCGTCGCGTGGCCCTTGTGAACCGCGATCGCCGACACGTCAGCTCCCAGCGTCCGCAGCCGCTCGATGTTCAACTGGCCGAAATCGTCGTCGCCGACCGCGCCGATCAGGCCGGCGGGTTGGCCGAGCGCTGCGGCTTGGCCGATGAAGATGGCGGGCGCGCCGGACGGATAAGGCCCCAGCAGCGGGCCCGGCTCGAGAAAGCTCTGGCCGATACGCTCGGCCATGATCTCGACGAGGATCTCGCCGGCTGAGACCAGCTTCTTCATCTGGCGGAATTCCTCCCGGCGTTTCGCCCCAGTCCGACTGCGGACTTCAGTCGCGCACAATTGTGCCTGGCGGCAACCGACATCCAGAGTCAATACGGCTTGCACTTTTTTGCGTCAATTAAAAATTTGCGCGTGGAATAATTTTATTATACGCGTGAAACGGCTGGAGTTTTCTGTAAAATTTTGGCTTGCGGTTGCACGCCGGCGCACCGTAAGCAGGTGGCGGGCAGCATAAGGAACGAGGTTTCCGAAAGGCGGGGGATCGGTGGCGATGAAGCACAAGACGATGGAGGATTTCGCCCGCTCCTGTGGCGTCTCCAGGCCGACTTTGTCGAAGTATTTCGACGATCCGACCAGCGTCAAGGCGGCGACGCGAAAGCGCATCGAGGAAGCGCTGCGCTTGTCCGACTACCAGCCCAATTTGTTCGCGCGCAACCTCAACCGCAAGCGTACCCGCAGCATCGGCATCATGGTGCCGACGGTGGCCGATCCCTTCTATTCGGAGATGGTCAGCCGCATAGAACTCCGGCTGCGCGACGAGGGTTACTGGCCGATCGTGATCTCCTCGCACGGCTCGCGCGAACTCGAAGTAGAGGCAACGCGAACGATCCTGTCGCTGAAAGTCTCCGGCGCGCTGATCGCGCCGCTCGGCGTGCGCTCGGACCACCGCACGCTGGAGAAGCTGACGCAGGCGATCCCGGTCGTCTATTTCGACACCTATCTCGAAGGCGGGACGCCGTTCGTCGGCAACAACAACGCGCAGAGCGTCTCGACCATCGTCGATTATCTTTGCCGGTCCGGCGGCGCCCCGGTCTATTTCGACATCCCGCATGTCAACCACAACTCGCCGGAACGGCTGGAGAGCTATGTCGCCTCGATGAAGCGGCTCGGGCATGAGCCGGTCGTCATCGGCAACACCGAGGACTACACTTGGGATTTCGAACGGATCGGCTACGAGCAGACGGAAAAGATGCTCGACAATGGCGGCCTGGCGGGAAAGACCATCCTATGCAATAATGACCGCTTGGCCTTTGGCGTGATGGCCGCCGCCTATGCGCGCGGACTCAAGATCGGCCGCAAGGGCGATTGCGACCTGCGGGTAGCCGCCCATGACGATCATCCACTGAGCCGCTACACCTGCCCCGGCCTCACCACCATGGCGCAGGACTTCGCCTCGATGGCCGGGCGCAGCGTCGAGACGCTGCTGGCGCTGCTTGAGAAGGACGACACGGCGGTCGCACCCAAAGTCAGTCTCGATGCGACGCTGGTGATGCGTCAGTCGGCCTGATCTTCCCAAAAGCCGGATCGAAGCCGCGCCATGCGGCGACCGCAGCGCCAACGGCCTGTCGCGCTGCCGTGCCATGGCGGCCCATGGAAACAAAACCATGGATCTGGCCTGGCCAACGCCGCAGCACGACCGGCACACCGTCGTCTTGCAGACGCCCGGCGTAGGCCTCGCCTTCATCGGCGAGGATGTCGTGACCGGCGATGGCGACGAAGGCTGGCGCCGCGCCGGCGAGGCTCTCCGCCCTGAGTGGCGAGGCGCGCCAGTCGTCGAAGTCGGCGGCATAGCGGACGTAGTGATCACGAAACCACGCCATGGTCGAGGCGGTCAGGCCAAAACCTTCGGCAAAGCGGCGATAGCTGTCCGCCGTCTGCGCGGCATCAGTGTTGGGATAGAACAGCAGCTGCGCGGTCAACGGAGTAGGATCGCCCCGCGCGAGAAGACTAAGCACCGTGGCGAGATTGCCGCCGGCACTGTCGCCGGCAACGGCAATGCGCCGAGCGTCGATGCCGAGATCGCCAGGCGCCTCTTGCATGAAGGAGAGCACGGCGCGGCAATCCTCGACCGCGGCCGGGAATTTGTGCTCCGGCGCCAGCCGGTAGGCGGGCGAAACGACGACGCAAGCCGCCATATTGGCGAACCAGCGGCAGATCTCGTCATGGGAATCGAGGTTGCCGATCACCCAGCCGCCGCCATGCAGGTAAAGCAGCGCCGGGGCAGTTGCATCAGGCGCGTCCTGCCCGCGATAGATCCTGAGCGTCAGCGAACCGCCGGGTCCAAGGATGGCGCGCTCAGTGACCGAAGCCACCGGCTCGCGCTCACCCTGCTGGTCCGGAAGGCCTTCTTCGTAGGCACGGCGTGCCTGTTGCGGTGTACCGGTCTCGAATGGCAAGGCGTCGGCCTGCCGGCCGAGCTCGAGCACATGCCGGGCTTCCGGGTCGAGTGGGGACAGGGACGGCGCTGAAGGCGATTTCATCATGGATCTCCCTCCTCGTCAGGCAAGCAGACCTGCCGCCTCGTCCTCGCCGAGCAGCGGCGGCTGGTCGACGGTCCCATTGACGGCAATTGAGCCGCGGCTTTCGCCCGATGCCAGGATCGCCTCCATGATCTCCAGAACATGCAGCGCCAGATCGCCGGAGGCGCGGGGCTTGCGCCCATCGGCCAGCCCCCGCGCAAGATCAGCGACGCCTAGCATGCGGTAGTTGGCGCGGTCGGGTGCGACATAGGACCAGTTGCGCGCACCGTAGAGTTCGGCCTCGCTGGCGAAATCGGCCCAGTCGTCGCCGCGCGCCGAGAGTGAAACTGTGCCGCCGAATGTGTCGGGATCGGGCAATCGCAGCGAGCCTTCGGTGCCGTGCAGTTCGATCGGATGGTTGGAGTGCTTGAACACGTCCCAGGAGGCGCCGAAGGTGACGGTGGCGCCGGAGCGGAACTGCAGCAGCGACAGAATGGTGGTCGGCGTGCCGACCTTGAAGCTGGTGTTCTTGTAAGGACCTTCGGCTGATATCAGCCGTTCCTCCTGGCCGCGCGTCGCCATCGCCATGACGCGCTCGACCGGGCCGAGCAGGTTGACCAGCATCGTCAGGTAATAAGGGCCCATGTCGAAGACGGGGCCGCCGCCGGGCTGATAGTAGAATTGCGGATTGGGATGCCAGTGCTCCATGCCGCGCCCCATCATGAACGCGGTGCCGGTCACAGCGCAGCCGATCGCACCCTCGTCCATCAGCCGGCGCGCCCGCCGTCCGGCAGCGCCGAGGAAGGTGTCTGGAGCCGAGCCGAGCTGCAACCCGCGCGCCCTCGCCTCTTCGACCAGCCGGCGGCCGTCGGCGGCCGACGTCGCCAGAGGCTTTTCGGTAAAGACGTGCTTTCCCGCTGAAAGCGCCGAAAGCGAAATGTCGAAATGCGCCGCCGGTATCGTCAAATTGAGAACAAGGTCGATGTCCTGGTCGGCCAGCAGCGCGTCGACGCCGAGTGCGCGGATGCCATACTCCCTGGCGCGCAGCGCAGCCATATCGGCCGAAATGTCGGCGCAGGCGCTGAGCTCTACCCCGCCGAACAGAGCCGCATTGCGCAAATAGGTCATCGAGATGTTGCCGCATCCGATGACGCCGATGCCGAGCTTTGTCTTTGATTTTCCGTGCATTTCAGATCGTACCTCCCAACGCGGTCATGGCCTGGCTGCACCCTTGCGTCAGCAACGGTTCATAGTCGAAAGCTGCTATACAACATTTTAAATATTGACGCGCGTAAAATTCTTATAGAGCATGTGAAAACGCTGGCGCAGCATTGGAGGCCGCCAGCCTTGAGGAGGAGAACATGACTGACATGAAAGCCGGCCAACGGCCGATGCGAATCCCGTGGCTCATGCGCGCACTGGATCTTTCCGTCGCGGGCAGGGACCGAGACGGGTTCAGGCATAGATCACCTTGACCCTGGTCCTATCCAGCTGGCTGCGTATTGGACCGGGCAGGCCATCGTCGGTGATCACCACATCGACGGCCGACAGCGAAAATGCCTTGGAGGTCCCGCTGATGCCCCATTTGCTCGAATCGGCAAGGAGAACAACGCGCCGGGCCATGCGAACGAGGTTTCGCTTCGTTCGCGCCATGTCTTCGTTCACGTCGACCACATCCAGTGACGAGTCTATCGCATGCGCTCCAACAAAGACCTGATGCGCTACCAAGCCGCCGAGAGCCGTATCGGCATCGGTGATCAGTGTGCTCACCGTGTCGGGATAGACCCGGCCGCCGATCATATGAACGTCGAGCCCGGGACGATGCATAAGATGCTGCACGATATTCATGGCCGTGGCCGCGACCACGACATTGCTGAGCGGCGGTAACTGCATGGCAAGCTGCATCAATGTCGAGCCGCCGTCGAAGATGACCGATTGGTTGTCCTCGAACAGGTCTACCGCCGCCCGGGCGATGCGCTTCTTTGCGTCGAGGTTAATTTGCATCCGCCGGGCGAACGCGGCCGTAGTCGAATCGGTGGTACGGGTCACCGCCCCTCCACGGGTCTTGGTCAGTAGTCCCTTTCGGTCCAGTATCTCGAGGTCGGAGCGCACCGTGACTTCCGACACGCCGAACCCGTTTGACAGGTCCTTCGTGCGAACCTGTCCGCTGCGTTGCACCTCACCCAGGATCGATTGGCGTCTCTGCTCCGACAACATTGCCCTGCCTTTGCCTCCCTGCGCCAAGCAACCGCTCTGGCCTTGGCTCACCTTACCAAAAATACGCGAATTCGAAAGCTTTCGAAAGATTGTTTTTCTTGTTTCTTTCGGAAACACTGGATCCAGGATTTTGAAATCAAACGATTGGGGAATTTTGCACTCATGAGCCTAGGAACCAGGGTGCGTCTTGCGCGCCTCTTCTCGCATCCATCGGGGAACCTTTTTGGCGGCGCGGTCGACCACTTCGTCGGCTATGGCGACGTGCGCAAAGGCGGCCTCGCCGACCTGCCGGGTGCGCTTGCACGCGTCATGGCGGGCAGACCCGACTACGTCAGCATCCAGCCTGGCACCGCGCGCCATCTGTGGCCGCAATATGCGGGCAAGGCTTCCCTGGTGATTCAGGCGGGCTGCTTCACTCCGGACGATCGCATCAGCGAGTTGATCGCAACGCCTGAGGATGCGGTGCGCGCCGGGGCCGATGCGTTGGCCGTGGCCATTCCGGTGCGCGGCGCGACCGAGGGCAAATACATACGCTGGCTCACCGATTCGGTAAATGCAGCGGCCCGCTACGGCATGCCTGTGGTGGCGCATATCTACCCTCGCGATTTCAGCGATGGAGCAAAAATCGTCTTCACCCCCGACGAGATCGCCTATGCGGCGCGCATCGGCTACGAGTCGGGCGTCGACGTGATCAAGATCGGCTACACGGGCGATTTCGAGTCGTTCCGAGAGACCGTCCGGACCTGCCCGGTGCCGGTTGTGATCGCGGGTGGTCCGAAGACCGATACGCTGCTCGGCGCGCTTCAGCAGACGGCGGACGCAATCCGTGCCGGCGCACGCGGTGCGGTGGTGGGCCGCAATCTCTGGGGGCATGGCGATCCGGAGAAGGCAGCGCTTGCCTTTCGCGGCGTCATCCATGACGGCCTTTCGGCGCAAGACGCCCTGGCGAAGGCGGGTGCCTGAACGATGCCCACCGTCCCCCCGATCCTCGGCTTCGGCGCTATTGCGATCGACGACATCGTCTATGTCGATCAGCCGTTGTCGGCGGGCAAGGGGAAGGTCCTGCAAAATGCCCGCGCTTTTGGGGGAAATATCGCGACGGCGCTGGCCGCAGTCGCGCGGCTCGGCGGGACCGCCGGGTTCGTCGGATGGCTGGGCAGTGCCGCGGACGACGCCGTGCTGCGCGATCTCGTTGCGAGCGGTGTTGAAACCGCATTCGCGCCGCGCCATCCCGACGCGCGCCCGGTGCGCTCACGGATCACCGTCGGCTCGGACGGGGAACGGTTCATCGCGTATGACGACGATGCGATGCTGGGCACCGCTCCCGACTTTCCGGACGATATCCTCAGCCGCGCGACCGTCCTGATCGTCGATAGCTACGCGATCCGGTCGCTGGATGTCGTGGCTCGGGCTCGCGATCTCGGCCTTGCGATTCTCGGCGATATCGAATGGAGCAGCGGCCCAGCCACGGAGCGGCTGATCGCACTCTGCGACCATCTCATACTTCCACTCGGCTTTGCGCGGACTGCCACGGGGTGCCGATCGCCCGCCGAGATGCTCGAGGCATTATGGTTGCCGTCGCGGTCCGCCGTGGTTCTGACCGATGGTGGGAGGGGCGTGTACTATCGCGGGCGTGAAGAGACAGGTCTCTGGCACTTGCCCCCGCACCGGGTTGTGGTCGTCGACTCGACCGGCGCGGGTGACTGCTTTCATGGCGCCTATGCCCTTGCGTTGACGCGCGGAGCCGACACCGCAGGCCGGGTGGCATTCGCGGCCGCGGCGGCCGCCCTTTCGATAGCGGGGCGTGGCGGGCGCGAGGCGCTTCCGACCGACGACCAGGTCACGGAGCTCCTGGCATCGACGAACGCGCCGTCAGCAGTCGAACTGAAAAATGCGCATGTCGATACTGGAACATAGCCTGAGGCTATCGGAGGAAATATTTCGGAGGTGAACATAAGCCGAGAACAATTGTAAAATCAGTGGCTTATACTTGTGGAGGGAGGAAGATGGCAGAAGTCATTCTTGAGAGTATCTGCAAAACCTACGGGAACAATTTTCGCGCAATCGACCAATTGAACCTATCGGTCGAGAACGGCGAGTTCTTGATTCTCGTCGGGCCGTCCGGCTGCGGCAAATCCACCGCATTGCGAATGATCGCGGGATTGGAGGACATCACCAGCGGCAGCCTTCGGATCGGCGGAGTCGACGTCGTCGACATGCCGCCCAAGGACCGCGACATAGCGATGGTCTTCCAGAGCTACGCGCTCTACCCACATATGACGGTATTCGAAAACATCGCCTTTTCGATGCGGCTGGCAGGCAAGCCGAAGGCCGAGCGCAAGAAGCGCGTGGACGAGATCGCCAAAACCCTTCAGCTGACGTCTTTGCTGGACAGCAAACCCGCGAACCTTTCGGGCGGACAGCGTCAACGGGTTGCCATGGGCCGCGCTATGGTGCGCGAGCCGGCCGCCTTTCTCATGGACGAACCCCTTTCCAATCTGGACGCGAAACTGCGCGTGCAAATGCGCGCCGAAATCACCCGTCTGCAAAAGCAACTCGGCGTCACGACCATATACGTGACCCACGACCAGACCGAAGCGATGACGATGGGGGACAGGGTCGCGGTGTTGAAAGGCGGCGTGCTGCAGCAGGTCGACACACCCAAGAGGCTCTATGAATCGCCGGTGAACGCCTTCGTTGCCGGCTTCATCGGCTCTCCTTCGATGAACCTTTTCGAGGCGACCCTGACCGGCGACGAACTGATTTCCGGCACCTTCGCCATCCGGCTGCAGGATGCAGCCTTCGTGCGCAGGCCGGGCTTGAGGTCGTATGCGGGGCGCAAGGTCGTGTTCGGCATACGACCGGAGGATCTTTATGACAGCAGCCTCGAATCCGGTCGCAAGTATCAGACGATACCCGCAAAGGTGACTTCGATCGAAGAACTCGGCTCTGAACATATCGTTCACCTGAACATCGACGCGGTCCGGGTGGATTCCGGCGATCCGGACGCGGTGGACGATTTTGGCCTGGCATCGAACGCGGTGGCGAGATTCGAGCCGATCAGCGCCGTCCACTCCGGCTCGGAAATCGGGTTGGCCGTGGATGATGCCAAGTTCCATTTCTTCGATCCCGAGACGCATCTGGCGATCTGAATATCTGCAGCAGACCGCAGACGAGAGCGAGGCGCCTGCGAAAGATACTCGCAAGAAGACTTCTGAATAAACCAGACGATCGGCCGCATTGTGCGGTCGATCTTGAAGAAGGAGGAGAAAGTGATGTTTCGGATACAACCCGCGATGCTGAAAATAGCCGCGGCCGCATGGTTGCTTGGCGCAACCGGCGCCATGGCGGATACTACGCTGGAATTCACCCAATGGTGGGAACCCGAATTGCCGGCCGGCTCGCTCAGGGCGATCATGAATGACTTCGAGGCTGCAAACCCCGGAATCAAGGTGACGCTGGTCAGCGGCCCCTATGCGACCACGCGAGACCAGATCTCGGTTGGTGCTGCAACCGGAACGCTTAGCGACGTCGTTGGCCTCGACGGCGCCTGGGTGAACAATTTGAACGCGCAGAATGCGCTGGCCGACATGAACCCGATGATGGATGCGAGCGGGTTCGACAAGAGTCAGGTCGCGGATATCATCAAGGTGGACGGCAAGGCGGTGATGTTTCCCGTGGCTTCGTTCGTCTATCCGGTCTTCGTGAACATGGACCTGGCCGCCGAGGCAGGCGTGACCAAGCTGCCGTCGACGCGCGCGGAGTTTCTCGAAGCCGCCAAGAAGATGACGCATGCCGACAAGAACCAGTATGGCTGGGTGCTACCCCTGTCGCTGCAAACGCCGTCCGGTGTCCAGAACGACATGATGTCGTGGGTCTGGGCATCGGGTCAATCGATGATGGCTGACGGCAAGCCGGCTCTCGAGGGCAAGCCGGTCGTCGATATGCTCACCTTCGTCAAATCGCTGAACGACGCCGGCGTCATCTCGCCCGGCATCGCCACCAAGACCGAGCAGGAAAAGGTCGAGGAATTCGTCAACGATCGGGTCGGAATGATGATCGACTCGCTTGCGCATGTGAACCTCATCCGCAAACGCAATCCCAAACTGAACTTCGATCTCATCCCGGTCCCGGTCGTGAAGAACTACAACGGCAAGCGCGGCCTTCCCTACGCCTCCTGGGGCATCGGCATCTCTGCGGCCTCGAAACATCAGGAGGAAGCCTGGAACCTCGTCCAATATCTGATGAGTGAAAAGGTGAACGCCAAACTGGTGTCGCTGGCCAACGCCTTCCCGGGCAACGTCAACGCCAAGCCCGATTTCGTGACCTCCGACAAGGCTTTCGGCAAGGCTTTCGAAATCTTCAAGTCCGGTTATCTTGCCAATGAGTTCACGGGCCTGCCGGTGGCGGAAGACCTGATGACCCAGTTCGACGTGGAAGCGCAGAAGATGCTCACCGACGAGCAGTCTCCGGAACAAGCCGCGGCCAACGCTCAAAAGGGCTGGATGGCGAAATTCTGATCGGCCTGTTTCTTCGTTTTCGATCTTCGACCGGGGGGCCTGACTTCGGGCAAGCCTCCCGGCAACAACCGATCGGCAATGTTAGACGGACCTGTTTCCGAAGCCCCTTCTCTTGAAGGCGTATCCCAAGGTTGGCATATGACCCGGCAGAAGCGCTCCCGCCACCATAGACTGAAACGAGCGGTCGCACCCTATCTCTACCTGTCGCCCTCGCTTCTCATAATCGGCCTGCTGATGCTGCTGCCGATGGTGACGGTGATTGGCTATTCGTTCCAGAACAGCGCAGTGCTGCGTCGCGACCCGTCCTTTGCCGGACTGAAACACTACCAGGCGATCTTTAACGATCCAGTGTTCTGGGCTTCGCTGTGGCACACGCTCTACTTCACTTGTATGAGTGTCGTCTTCCACATGACCATCGGCATGATCTTCGCGCTCATGCTGAACAGCGACCGCATCAATCCGACGCTGCGCAATATCCTGCGCGTGCTCTACATTCTGCCCTGGCTGTTCACCGCGGTAATTATCGCCGTGATCTGGCGCCTCCTGCTCGAGCCTAACGGTGTCGTGAACAGCGTTCTCATGCAGATGGGCATCATCGGTTCCAAGGTCGAGTGGTTTTCCTCGCCCGAGACCGCGCTGCACGCCGTCACCTTCGCCAATATCTGGGCGGGCTACCCGCTTTTCATGGTCAGCCTGCTCGCCGGCTTGCAGGGCATTCCCAAGGATTTCTACGAGGCCGCCGATATCGACGGGGCGAAGGCCTACCAGAAGCTGATCTTCATCACGATCCCGCAGTTGATGCCGATCATCATCAGCATCTCGCTGCTCGACTTCATCTGGACCATGCAGGTCTTTCCATTGATCTGGATAACGACGGGCGGCGGTCCGATCTATTCGACCGAGGTCCTCAGCACCTACACGTACAAGCTGGCGTTTTCGAGCTACAACCTGTCGCAGGCGTCGGCAAGCGCCGTGGTCATCCTGCTGATCTCTCTCGGCCTGACGCTGTTCTACATCCGCTATCAAAAGGCTCGATAGTCACCATGAGGAAAAGGCACACGCCGAAAGACAGGCTGATCACCGTCGCGCTGCATGTCGCGCTTGCCGCAGGGCTCTTTTTCGCGGCCTTCCCGATCTACTGGATGCTGAGCAGCTCGTTCAAGTCGAATACCGAAATCTTTGCCCTGCCACCAACCGTCCTGCCGAAGGCCTTCACGCTGGAAGCGTATGCGGCCATCCTTGGCGACCCGGTAAAGCTGCGCTTCTTCTTCAACAGCTACTTCGTGGCCGGAGCGGTGACCGTGCTGACGGTGCTGATCGCCTTGCTGGCGGCCTATGGGTTCAGCCGTTTCAATTTCCGCGGTAAGGGCAGCCTCAACACACTCATCATCAGCACGCAGACGATCCCGCCGATCACGCTTTTGATCCCCTTCTTCGGGCTTGTCGTCTCGTATGGCATCTTCGACACCTACGTCGCACTGATCCTGACTTACCTGGTGTTTACGCTGCCCTACGCGATCCTGCTGATGACGGGATATCTGAACACCTTGCCCCGCGATCTCGATGAAGCGGTGGCTGTCGACGGCGGCAGCAGCTGGACCGCACTCTGGCGGGTGATCGTCCCGATTTCACTGCCTGGCATCGTGGCGACGTCGGTCTACACCTTCCTGTTGTGCTGGAACGAATTTCTCTTTGCGCTGACGCTGACGAAGTCAACGTCCATGCGCACCGTCCCGATCGGTATCCAGCTGTTGATGGGGCAGCATGCATTCGAATGGAACCAAATGATGGCGATGAGCGTGCTCGGCTCGCTACCGCTCTTGCTCATCTACCTCGTTGCCCAGAGGTTCTTTCTGGCCGGTATGACCGCGGGCTCGGTCAAGTAGGATGTCCCTCCCACGGAGAACTGATGGAGTAGGCCGCATCGGAATCGATGGATTGGACCTTCTCTGCTGGCAGGTGATGTCGCCGCGGCCTCAGGCGTCGTAGCGTCGCTGATCGTGCTGGTGCCGTTCTTCCAGCGCCACATCATCGAAGGGCCTGCGCAGGTGGAATCAAGGAATGAAAGGATGAACGTGAAAGACCTCAAAGTCGGCTGCCAGACCTTCACCTGGGAAATGCTCGGAGATTGTTTTGCCGGCGGCCCCGACGACCTGCTCAAAGCGATCGCCGATGGCGGCTATGCCGGCATCGAAATCACCGACACGATGATCGGCCGCTATGCCGGCAAACCGGCGCAGTTCGCGACGGCGCTGAAGACATCCGGCCTGACGCTCGTCTCCTTCGCCTTCGGTTCGAATAGCGGCTTCACACTCAAGGAGAAGATCGGCGCCGACCTCGAGACCGCCAGGCGCTGGATCGATTTTGCCGCCGCCTTTCCGGGCGCGCTGGTGTCCATGGGCTCGGCCACCGTCGTGTCGGACGGTCCGCGCCACGACAAGTTCGCCATTGCGGCCGAAGTCTACAACAAGGCTGGTGAACTCGGCCGCAAGGTCGGCGTCCAGGTCGCGGTGCATCCGAGCTCGCACCACAACACGCTGCTCTACGACCGCGCCGATTACGACCGCATCTTCGGGCTGCTCGACGCCTCGCTGGTCGGCTGGGTGCCGGACACCGGCCACATCCTGCGCGGTCACAAGGACATGGCCGACACGCTCTCAACCTATCGCGATCGCATCTGCTACGTGCACCTGAAGGATGTCGATGCGAGCGGCGCCTGGGCGATGCTCGGCAAGGGCGTCTGCGACACGGCGAAAGTGATCGAGATCGTTAGCGCGGCGCCCAACTTCAACGGCTGGCTGGTGCTGGAAGAGGAATCCGAAACCGCCGCCGCCGATCCGGCCGGAGCGGTCAAGACCAACCGCCAGACCATGCGCGGCTACGGAGCCTGAGACAATGATCCGCAAGAAAGACCGTCGTCTTCGTGTCGGTGTGATTGGCTGCGGGCCGATCGCGCAATTCGCGCATCTGGAATCCTGCGTGAAGGCCAGCAATGCCGACCTCTATGCGATCTGCGATGCCGCGCCCGATCTACTGGCACGCATGGGCGCCACCTATGAGCCGCAGAAGATGTATGGCGACTTTGATGAAATGCTGGCCGACCCTGAACTCGAGGCGGTGATCGTCGCCACCTCCGATGCCTATCACGTGCCGATGTCGATCAAGGCGCTCGAGGCCGGCAAGCACGTTCTTTGCGAAAAGCCGATCGGCGTCTCGGTCGAGGAAGGCCAGAAGCTTGCCGATGCGGTCAGGCGTTCCGGCAAGGTGCTGCAGGTCGGGCACATGAAGCGCTTCGACCCGGCGCTGGAAGCGGCGCGCGATTTCGTCCGCGACGAGATGGGCGACATCCTGGCGCTGAAGGCCTGGTATTGCGATTCCACCCATCGCTACACCAACACCGACGCGATCCAACCTCTGCCCGTCACCAGCAAGCTGGCGAGGAAGCCGGCCGGAAATCCGAAGGCCGATCTCAGGCAATATTTCATGCTGGCGCATGGCTCGCATCTCGTCGACACGGCGCGCTTCCTGTGCGGCGAGATCACCGCTGTGCGTGCCCGCCTCAACGAAAAATTCGGCGCCTATTGCTGGTTCGTCGAGACCGAGTTCGCCAATGGCGCGCTCGGCCATCTCGACCTCACGGTTGCCGTGCGCATGGACTGGCACGAGGGTTTCCAGCTCTACGGCGAAAACGGCTCGGTGATCGCGAAGACCTTCAATCCCTGGTATTTCCGCGCCAGCGAGGTCGACATCTTTCACGAGAAGGATGCGACGTCGCGCAAGCCGCTTGGCGCCGACGGCCATTTCTTCCGGCGCCAGCTCGAGGGCCTCGCCGAGACGGTGCTCGACGGCGAGCCGATGCGCGGCGCCAACGTCGATGACGGCCTTGCCTCGATCCGCGCCATGGTGGCGATCGCCCGCTCGGTCGAAAGCGGCGAACGCGTCGAGATCGCCAGCGTGACGGGAGCGGTCTGATGCAGATCGGGGTGTTCGCCAAGACTTTTCCTGGCAGCGAGCCAGCCGGCGTGCTGGCCGCGGTGCGCGACGCGGGATTTGCCGTCACCCAGTTCAACCTCGCCTGCGCCGGGCTGCCGTCGACGCCGGATGCGGTCCCGGACGATGTCATCCGTGCCATTGCAGCCGCGTCTGATGCCTCCGGTGTCGCGCTGGTGGCACTGTCAGGCACCTACAACATGGCGCATCCGGACAACGCCGTGCGCGACGATGGCTTGCGCCGGCTGAAGGTGGTGATCGAGGCCGCCGCCAAGCTTTCCACGCCGCTCGTCACGCTGTGCACGGGAACGCGCAACCGCGATGACCAGTGGGCGCATCATCCCGACAATGCCGATCCCTCGGCCTGGGCCGACATGGCGCGCGAAATGGAAAAGGCATTGCAACTCGCCGATCGCCACGGCGTGGATCTCGGCATCGAGCCGGAACAGGCCAACATCGTGACGTCGGCGCAGGACGCGATGCAGTTGATCGCCAAAATGGGTTCGAAGCGGCTGCGCATCGTGCTCGATCCGGCGAACCTGTTCGAGCAGGCGGATGCCGCGCAGGCCCGCGCCATCGTCGCCGCCGCCATAGAAACCACGGCCGGCCATGTCGCCATGGCGCACGCCAAGGACCGTTTTGCCCACGGCTGCGTCGCCACCGCCGGGCAAGGCGTCGTCGACTTCGCCGATTTCATCGCACGGCTCAAGGCGACAGGCTTCGACGGCCCGTTGGTGACGCATGGGCTTTCGGCCGAAGAGGCGCCCGGCGTCGCCCGCTTTCTGAAAGGGCTCCTGTGATGAAGCGCCCGACGACCTTGCTCCGCGATGGTGGCACGCTACGGGTTTCCGACGCGGGCGACGGGCTGGCGGTCGTCTTCCAGCATGGTCTTGGCGGCGGCGAGGCGCAGGTCGCCCAGTCCTTCCCGGCCGGCACCGGCTTGCGGCGCGTCACGCTCGAATGCCGCGGGCATGGCGGCTCGGCACTCGGCAAGCATCGGCCGTTCTCCTTCCAGATGTTCGCCGACGATGTGCTCGCCGCCGCCGAACAGGCCGGCCTCGAGCGCTTCGTTGCCGGCGGCGTGTCGATGGGCGCGGGAATCGCGCTGCGCCTCGCCTGTCGCCATCGCGATCGCGTCGCCGGCCTCGTGCTGGTGCGCCCGGCCTGGACGTTTGGCAAGGCACCGGCGAATATGCGGCCGATCGCGGAAGTCGCCCGCCTCATGCTGGATCACGGCCCGGACAAAGCGCGGGCGCTCTTCGCGCAGTCCGAGACCGCCGTACGCCTCTATCGCGAGGCGCCCGACAATCTCGGTTCGCTGCTGGGCTATTTCGACCGGCCGGACGCCATGACGTTCGCGCAAGTGCTCGCTGACATCGCCGCCGACGGACCGGGCGTCTCGGCAAGGGATGCCGAGTCTCTCGATATTCCGACTTTGGTCATCGGCAACGCCATGGATGCCGTGCATCCGCTGTCCTCCGCCTATACGCTGGCGGCCGCCATTCCCAGCGCCGCCTTTGCCGATATCGCGCCCAAAGCGCTCGACAGCTCCAGGCATTTCGCCGAGCTGCAAGCGCAGGTCACGGCCTTCCTTCACGCCCATGCCAACTTCCGGAGCCTCATTCCGTCATGACCACCAAACCCCTGTCCGGCCCCTCGGCAATAGCCGCCTTGCCGCGCAACCGGCTGATCGGCGAGTTCTCGCTGTGGTCGGCCGACCTCGCCAATATGGAGCGCGACCTGAAGCGCATCGACGCTCATGTCGACCTCCACCATATCGACGTTGCCGACGCCCGCTTCACGCCGGGCTTCCTGTTCTTCCCCGACCTGGTGGCTCGCATCGCTAAGCTGACGACGAAGCCTATCCATGTGCATCTGATGGTCGAGGCAGAGATCGTCGAGGAGCAGACGCGGCAGTTCATCGGGGCCGGCGCTGACCTGATCAGCGTGCATGCCGAGAATGGTGAAGCGGGGCTTCGCGCCGTGCGGCTGGCGCATGAGCTTGGCGCCGAAGCCGGCGTCGTGCTCAGGCTGGAAACGCCGGTCGCGGCGGTTACCCCCTTCCTGTCGCAAGTGGCGTTCGTGACGCTGCTCGGCACCTCCATCGGCGTCAAAGGGCAGCGCCTGTCCGACCAGGCCTGTCCGCGCCTGATCGAGGCACGCGCGCTGATGCGGAAGGCCAGCCGTGAGGCCGACATAGTGCTTGCCGCGGATGGCGGCATCCGCCACGAGACAGTGCCGCTGCTGCGCGCCGCCGGCGCCGAGACGGTTGTGCTGGGCTCGCTTGCCTTCGGCGATCCCGACCTCGCGCAGCGCATGGCCTGGCTGCACGGACTAAAGGTCGCCGCCTGATGAGCACGCTTGCGCTTGCCTTCGATCTCGGCGGCACGGAGCTGCGCGGCGCGCTCGTTGAACGCAGCGGTGATGTCATCGCCCGGGTTTCGGCACCGACGATGGCAGGCTCGGGATCGGAGGCTGTGATCGGCCAGATCATCGTGCTGGCAGGCACCCTGCTGGCGGAGCATCCGCGGGCAAAGGTGGTCGGCATCGGCATGTGCGCGCCGGGACCGCTCGATCCCAAAGCCGGGATCGTCATCGGGCCGCCGACGCTGGCCGGCTGGCACAATGTGCCGCTGATCGACATCCTCAGCCGGCAGTTCGGCCTGCCGGTGCGACTGGAGAACGACGCCAATGCGGCAGCCCTCGGCGAATGGCGCTTCGGAGCCGGCCGCGGCACCGGATCGCTGGTGTTCGTCACCGTGTCGACCGGCATTGGCGGCGGCGTCGTCGCTGACGGTCACATCTATCACGGCAGGCGCGGGCTGGCGGCCGAGATCGGCCACATGACCATCACCGGCGAAGGGGACCGCTGCTTCTGCGGTGCCGTCGGCTGCTTCGAGGCGGTTGCCTCCGGCACCGCGCTTGGACGGCGGGCGACACAACTGACCGCGCCGAGCGACGGCTCGCTGCTCAGGCGCCTTTCGAACAATGGCGATGTCTCGGCGCGGCATGTCGTGGATGCCGCGCGGACGGGTGATGCGGCGGCTCGCCAACTGGTCGAGGCGGAAGCCAAGTGGCTCGGCATCGGCTTCACCAACCTCCTGCATCTCTATTCGCCCGACCTGATCGTGATGGGCGGCGGCCTTTCCAACGGCTTCGATCTCCTGGCGCCGACGATCCGGGCGACCGTCGAGGAGCGCGCAATGCAAGCCTATCGCGACGTGCCAATCGTGCCGGCCGAGCTCGGCGATCGGGCGGGCCTGGTCGGCGCGGCGAGCCTGATCTTGTGGGAGGGCGAACCTGGCACGGCGCTGGCGATGGTGCAGGACGACGAGCCGAAAACCGGGGCCAGGGAGGTAAGCCAAGGCTGAGCTCAAGCTGCGCGGTGCGCACAAACACCGGCTCAGTCGAAGAGTTGGATTTCACCGATCCCCAATTCTGCAAAAGACAGCCGCTCCCCGAGAATTGCGTCCCAAAACAAAATGGCCTGCCACGACGTAAGTCATGAAAATGGGTGGCTTATTTCCGCGCAGCCACTCGACCGGAAGAGATCAGCCGATTATCTCAGTCAAGCAAGCCGCCGTTACGAGGCGAGCCGGCTCTTGAGCCGTTTCTCGCGGAGACGGGTGCCAGCCCGCCAGGTGCGGGCGGTTCGTCGTCCGTCGTCTTCTGGGCGATCCGTACCAGATCGCTGAGCGCCGAACGGATTTGCGGCCAGGGAAACTCGGAGCATTCCTCCCAGGCCTCGCCTTCGCGCAACACGGCATCGAGCTTGCCCGCCACGCCGGCGACAGTCGTGGCACGCGTCCTTGAGAGCGCTTGCATTAGATCCTGCGCCCGGTTGGCAGCCTCGCGCTCAGCTCGAAGGGCCGCAGCATAGCCGCCCTCCTCCGCAGCCGCATTCCAGCGTGCCTTATGCGCGGTGAGGTCAGCTTCGGCCCTTTCCCGGAGATCCGCTGTGTCTGGGCGCTTGCCCAGCACTTCATTCAGCGACTCGATCGAGTGGACCGTCACGTCCTGACCCTCGGGCAGGCGAACGATGGCACAAGGAAAGCCGAAACGTTCAACAAGCCTCGTTTCCAGGCGTTGCTGCCTGCGGCAAAGCCGCCGGGCCAGCTTGTGGACTGCGACCCATTCCCGCCAAAGCGCCAGCGCTGCGTCAGAAGGCGCATTCGTCCTTCCGGCGTCGCCTGCGAACGCGTTACCTTCGACTGGCCACGCAGTGGTAGCCGCGAGGGTTCCGGCAAGCACTTGTCGTCGAGTGACGAAAGTCAGACTCGTGGTATTCTCGGAATCACCCATGATCCGAGCTCCTCAGAAGCTTCGGTTGTGGTCAGCTGCATAGGATGTGCGGACATCCTGTCCAGCTATTCGTTGCACGCTAGAGCAGCGTTGGGGACTAAAGTGCACCAATGCCTGCTGCGGCCAATTCCGTCCCGCGGCGCTGGTTGTTAGGCACGCTGCGAGATCAGGAATTGATAGAAAAAATATCAATTGGGCGCGCCGAATGTCTAGAAAATCTATCAAAACTACGGCAAACTGTTAGTACGCGCCAAATCAAAGCGGCACGCGCGTTGCTTGGGTGGTCGCAGGCGGACTTGGCACGCTACTCTTCGGTGTCTGAACCAACCATAGCTCGTCTGGAGGCCGAAGACGGCCCACTCGGGGGGCGCCCTGGAACCGCGGCCAAAATTCTCAAGGCATTGACCGATGCGGGAACAGAATTCATGCTCGAGAACGGTAGTGGACCTGGAGTGAGGCTCATCAAAGCTCGCCAAAGGCCTGAGTGACCCACGCTCGTACCTATCGATTCCACAAGCGGACAGACATGGTTCATCGCGCGAGGCCTGAACTAGCACTCTCACTCGTGAGAAAGGCACAGTTCATTTGCTGCGTTGCCCAGACCCATCTCACATGCCGATTCCGAGCCCGCGCTTTCTGCCGAAGCTCCAGTCGATACCGCCGCTGCTTTGCACGAGCCCGCTGATGTGCTGGCCGATGCGCTTGTCGAGCATTGGCTGCCACGGCACCAGTTGAAACCCGAGACCATCGTCCAGCATGGCGAAGCGCCCGCTGGCAAGGCGGACTGAGCCAAGCAGCGTGCCGCCGACATGGTTGCTGGGCTGGACGGGCGCGAAGATGAGGCCGCGCGCCGCGGCCATTTCCTTGCCGACGCGCGTGATCTCCTGGCGCTCCAGCGTGGCAACAAGGTCGCGCGCGAACGTGATCGTCCCGCTCGTCGAATCGCGTTCGGCATGGCCGATCGTGACGAGCTGGGCGGCCCGCCTGTCGAGCGCGGTGTCCACCTCAAGACCAAAACCTGACCTCACCAGCGGCACCGGGCTTTTGGCCGTAAGCTCCCGGTCGAGCCAGGTGGCACCGTCGCTGCCGACCTGCGCATCAAGATCGAACGTCGAAAGCACGCGGACGGAAAAGTCCTTTCCGCGGGTGCGAGCATCGTAGGCGATGCCGGGCTCGGACAGGTCTTTTGGAATGCGCCAGTGGTCTTCGTCGATGCGCTCGACGTGGCCGGCCCGGCGCAGTGCTTCGAGGCGGCGGACGTGGAAACGGACGAAGGCGTCCGGGTCCTTGCCCTGCTGCAAAAATGTCTCGCGGATCGCCTCCAGGTGTTGGCTCGGCCGATAGATGCCGTCCTCGCCCGCTACGCTGCTGATGTTGCGGTCGGCCGCACGTGGCTCCTGCTTTGGCAGGATCGGATCGAGCGCCACGATATGGCCGCGCTGGATGTCTTCGAGCTTTGTAGCATCCGCAGTCTCGACATAGTGGGTGCGCCCGTCGACACCATCGACAGCGACAGCCGGTCGCTCATCTCGTCGCCGGCAAGGCCCTTGGCGAGCACACGGCCAACAACGGGTTCGGTGACGGTCTTCCGATGCATGACATATTGCGCAGCACCCCGCTCGTCGGCGAGGCCGTGTTCGTCCAGCGCCCGGTGCATGGTCTTGATGATGTCGTTGCGCTCGCCAAGTGCCCGTAGCGTGCTTTCGGTTTTGTCGGAGACAATCCACCGGCCGGGCTCGATCTCGCTCGCCAGGCCGAAGTGCTCCAGTCTCTTTGCCCGATCGATCAGCAGGTAGCGGTTGCTGCGAATTGTGTAGCTGTCGCTGGCATTGGGACGGAGATCGACAAGGTCATGCTCCTGCTGTTCGGCGATCAGCATGCGGTCGAGCCGAGTCACCCGTTCGGCGTCCACCTCGTTGGCGAGCTTGCGGGCGACCTCGATCTCGCTTTGCAGCCCGAGTTCCCGTTCGACCAGCTCGCCTGCCCGGTGGCGGATGCCGTGGGCGATGTAGTCGCCGGCGATGTTCAGGATCTTGCCGTCGTCGGTGACGCCGCGCACCAGGACGTGGGTGTGCGGATGACCGGTGTTGTGGTGGTCGACGGCGATCCAGTCGAGGCGCGTATCAAGGTCTGTCTCCATCTGCCGCATGAGATCGCGGGTGAAGGAGCGCAGGTCTTCCATCTCGGCCGCATCCTCCGGCGCGACGATGAAGCGGAACTGATGCCGGTCGCCGCGGCCGCGCTCGACGAAGGCCTTGCCGTCGGCCTCGTCATCGCCGGCCGAATACACCCTGCCCTTCTCGCCGTCCCTGGTCACGCCGTCGCGCTGGAGATAGCGCAGATGCGCATCGACAGCCTTGCTCGTCGTCACGAATTTTTGGCCGCGCGCGCTCCCCTTGCCTCGCTTCGGCAGCTTGACGACGCGCGCCTTCACCACGACGCGGCGAGAGCGAGAGCGGACGCCACTGCCGTCCTGCTTCCACCCGCCGCCGTCCTTTGGCAACCCTGCTACCAGCTTGCCGCCGCGGCCGCGGGCGTTGAAGCGGCCACTCCCCTTCCCGGCGCCGCTGCTTGCGCCGAGGTGATTGGGGTTGCCGCCCTGCTTGCGGATGGCGATCTCGACCTGGCGCACGAAAGGCAGCGTGCGCGAATTGACCGGCGCGCCGCCGCGGCGCGTCCGGCCGGTGCGAACCTGGAATCTTTCGCTGTCACGATTTGCCATGGCGAGAGCATCGGGAGTCAGATTCCCTGCTTCAAGATGGCTGGAGCACCGAGCCTGCTACGGCGCGCAAAGACTTGCAGTGGCGCAGAACAGCCGATCGCACATCGCTACGGCATCATCGATTTGCTTTTCGACTCAACAACATAGCGGACCACCGGCATCCTTCACACCTCACGCGGAGTCGCTTGGCGCCTTCAGCCGGCGGAAAAAACAATGTGCAGACAGACACTTACGAGCGAAGCGAGGACGAGCGCCAGCTCGCTTTATCTTGCTGTCATAATCGGTTGTGCTTCCGGTACTCTTTTCACCATCGTCGTCTCTCCTCTTTTCTACTCAAAAACACTTTGCGGCTTTCCGCAACATGCTTGTCCGCGAAGCGACGGAGATCCGGTGCGCCGTGCAGTCCTCCGCACTCGCCGACGGCGTTTTCGGGCTGCATGCTGGCAGCGCTTTTGCCGTCGGGGTGCAACTTTCCATCGGATTCACGGGGCATCATCACAGGCAGTCCAACGCGGTCCGGCCGTCTTTCGATCGGCTCGGCCGCAAGCAAGATAGCGTGCGTCCCGTCGTTCCTGGTCTGCACCGGTCCTCATCCGCTTCGCAGCGGAGCTCGTGTGTTCAGTTTGCGTCTGTCATGCTGCGCAGTCGTTGCACGTCAAGCGTCGTCGCGCCGTTCATCGGGCTGCGCCAAGCGTCTTCCAGGCCTTGACCCGGGCGCGCGCAACAAGGTCGGTTTCGCGCGCCGTCGGGTCGCCGACATAGCACGTCCCGTCCGTCCACATGGCATGCACCGCCAGCTTGCGCGCCACCGCCACCGTCGCCTTGCGGTGATTGCCCCGCTTCGCGAGCATCGTTCCCCAGCTCCCGACCTTGTCCTTGCCGCGGAAGCGCGTCATCAGCGCCGACGCCGCCTCGTAGAGGGCGCGCCGGACGTCCGCGTCGCCGGCCTTCGATATACGTCCCTGCGAGTCGATCGAGGTGCCCGACTGCCAACGCCGCGACGTCAGGCCGAAGTAGGCTGCCACGTCGCGCGAGCGGCGGAAGCGGGACGGGTCCTCGACCGCCGTCATGAAGCTCAGCGCGGTCACCGGGCCGACGCCGGGGATCGCCATGAAGCGGCGGCATAGCTCGTCGCGGGCGACGAACCTCACGACCAGCTCGTGCAGCCGGCAGTACTGCTTCCACAGCGCGGCGCGTGCCGTCAGCATGGCGTCCATCAGCTCTGACGTCAGCGCATCGCCAATCGTCGCATCGCGCACAGCCTGATCGAAAGCCTTCCGCCCCCGTTCCACTGGCGGGTCGAGTTCGGCCTGACCGCTCGCAAGGCGCCGCAAATTAGGAACGGTTGCGCTCATCCATGGGGCGGAAAACGAACTGCAGCCATTCACTGCCCTGCGCAATCTCGTGCGGCCGCCAGACGGAATAATGGCGATTGAGCTGGCAGATGGACCGCGCGTGTTTGCACCGGCGGGCAGTACTCCGGCTGCGGTAATCCGGCAGCTCACTGGTAAGGAGAAAGCATCATGATCGTCGCTCCGGGCGGGCGTGAAGGTGCGTCTGGCGCTCGGTCATACCGGCATACGCGAGGCGCTCGACGGGCTCACCACACTGGTCCAGGATCCAGGAGCGGCTGAAGGCGTATCCCTTCTCCAGTTCCGAGCGCATGGACCCCGACCAGTCGAGCTTGCCTGGAGAACATCGAAAGCGACATCGAGCGAGTGCGCGAACATCATTCCGCTCCGGTGGCGAACACGGAAAAGCACAACCGAAGCGCCGGCCGTTGCCCGATCATCCGCCGCGCGTTGGACAGGTCATCGACATCGACAACTCCGTTGGCGGCTGTTGCGGTGGCACCCTGCGCAGCATCTGCGACAGCGCCAGCGAGATCCTCGATTATGTTGAGACCCGCTTTAGGTGCAGCGTCCCGCCGCCCGAAACATGCCTGCCGAACCGTTGACCGACGAGGAACAGCCCAACCTGAACTTGACCGACGCGTTCCAGATGAACTGCACCCCAAGGTCCAATTCACGTCGACGTGGCGACGAGGACCGCGCCACCGAATGTCGCGACGATAAAGATTGTGCGCGCACGTTCGTCGCTCAATCGTGCAGCGCAGGAGCGATACGTTCTGGCGCTTGTGTGTCCAGGTCTGGGCGCCTCCCCGTGCCAAAGGCAAGCGGAAAGTGTCGCTTCTCCGACGCGATCAGCAACTTCATCGCAGCCGGGCAGAACGATGGAAGCGAAGCTTGCCCGCTTGATATTTGCAACGAATGAGGTTTGTTGGCGGAAATAACGAATTGTTTGCCTGATCGGCAATAAACAGCCCATCCGTTTCAACGCGCGCCATTAGATAAGAGGAAAACTCGATGACCGTTTCTCCAGACCAAAACGACCAGGCTGATCTCGTATCGATCACTGCCGACATCGTTTCCGCCTACGTGTCGAACAATCCGCTGCCGGTCGGCGAGTTGTCGAAGCTGATCGGGGATACCTATGCCGCTTTGCAAGGGATCGGCACACCTGTGGCCCCGGCCGCGGCCAAGCTGGAGCCCGCGGTGTCGATCAAGAAATCAGTGACACCTGATTTCATCATCTGCCTTGGAGGACGGGAAGAAGTTCAAATCCTTGAAGCGACATATCGGAACGCATTACAATCTGACGCCCGACGCGTACCGCCAGAAATGGAACCTGCCCTCCGACTATCCGATGGTGGCGCCGAACTACGCAGCCACCCGCTCGGCTCTGGCAAAATCAATCGGCCTCGGACGCAAGGCGGTGGCGCCCACTCCTGCCGCGGCGGAAAAACCAAAACGGGCTGCCCGTGCGGCAGCAGCGACAGCAACCGCAACGGCAATCAAGTCGCCGACTAGGAAGGCGCGCAAGCCACTCGTCAAAGCATAGCGTGCTGCACCCGACTGATGTGCCAGGCAGCACCGGACCTGAACATGGCGAAGCCCCACCTTGCCGGCGGGGCTTCGTGTTGAGTCGGGTCACTCTGCGGTGCGGCGAGACCAGATCAGCGAGAACTCGCCCTCGGTATCGGTCTCAACCAGGCTTGCATAGATCGGAGCGGGGAAGCTCGGATCGTCGAGCTTGACCGAGCGGTAGTCGCGGCCCTCACGCGAGGTCTTCTTCCATGCCGCTCCGAATTCGGTGGCTCCGGCAAAGATGCGGAAGTTTGGACCTTTCTCGTTGTCGCCTTCGGCCGGTGTAGAGGTCACCGTCTTGACGTTGAGGTTCAGGGTCTTGACCGAGCCGGAGAAGCCGTTCGCGGTGCGGGAGAAAGTGCCGATCGTCGCCATTGTGGTCGTTCCTTCTGTTTTCTCGGGCGGCGCCTATCGCGGCCTCGATGGTGGTCGTGAGACCGGGGACGATCGGGCCGCACCCCAAAGCGGCTGAAACGAAGTGGAAGACGGCGGCGCGAGGCTTTCTTGGGCCGCGAGGAATGGACGCAAACCGGGCTCCCCGCCATGCCTGCGTGGTGGGGTGGTATGGCCAGGGGAAGAAAACGAAGCGCCGTCGTTGCGCGAAGACGATCGAGGCTGAGCGAAGCGAAGACGGTCCTCGGTCAGACCCAATCCATTCGAGGACGCTGCGGGCTCAGGATGAACAGACAGGAGTGAACGCGGGGACGGCGATCAGTCACGCGCTTGCCCCTGGCATGAGCGCTTTGCGGGCAATTTCGGTAAACTACACCTCAACCATGACAGCGATTATCGCCGCTAAACGGACCAACGCCCGATGGCCGGTGAGCGGAGCTGGGCTGCGCCGTGAAGCTGGTGGACCGGATCATTCGCGGCGAGCGATTGCCAAAGCGGCTCTTCATAGGCGGCTCGGTATGCTTCGTGATCCAAAATCCGCGCTCCACACTGCCCTTTTATGCGACTCCGGAGCAAAAAAATGGCGAACATGCAGCGCAAGAACGCGTCGGCCAATACCATCGGCTCGACCAATACCGTGCCGTTCGCTACTCGTAACGGAAAGCAACGGTCAGAAAAGACCTCCGCCAAGCCCGGGCATCCAAGATCTGAGAAGCGAGGCGGCTTATTTCGATCACCTGTCTGCGTCGGGCTTTACGGTCGCCGAGGTGGGTGATGACGGACTCGACATCTTCATGACGCAGCTCGGCGTGTGATCCATATAGGGACCACGCTGCATTCATTCCGTTCAATACTTCGATTCGGAATAGCTCGTCCGTGCCCGGTGTGCACCTCCACCGCGAGCGTCGGCGAAGGCGGTCATATTCTCAGTCAGCGTAGCGCGTCGAAGCCAATTCAGCGGGACCCAGTATTCGCAGAGGAAGCATCACTCGCCAAATCCCAGTTCCCCCTGTAACGCGAGGCACGTCCGTGGCAGAACTTTGGCATGGCACGTCTAGGCCCATTGCTGGCGTTTTTAGCGCTCTATGCCGTCATGTATGCTGCATTCGGGGTAGCGTCCCCGTTCTGGCCCCGGTATTTTGAGGCGCGTGGCCTGACACCTGAAGAGCTGGGCGTTCTGTTCGGATTAGGCAACGCGGCCCGGCTGATTGCCGGACCCCTTGCCAATCGAATTGCAGATATTCTCGGCGCTCTCCGTGGCACCCTGGCGGTCTGCATCGGGATCGCGGTGGCGGCGACGCTTGGGCTGCCTGCCGTGCAAGCTCTCTTTTTTCTGATGGTCGTTTATCTGGCCCAGTCGGCCGGGCTGGCACCGATCACAACCCTCGCCGACGCCCTTGCGGCGCGCGCATCGGTGCGCGAGCCCGGTTTTGAGTATGGTTGGGTGCGGGGTGCGGCATCAGCGGCCTTCGTTGCTGGCACCCTCGCGGCTGGCCAGGTGCTCGGAGTTTTCGAGCTGGACGCGATAATATGGATGTACGCCGCGCTGCTCGCCGCAGCGCTGGCTGCCGCCGCGCTGGTGCCGGAATCAGACACTGGCGCCGAGCGGGCTGCGGACCCGGTCGGGCAAAGTGTAATCGGCGGGCTCCGCGAGCTGCTCGATCTTCGGACTTTCCGGCGCATCGTGGTGATTGCGGCGCTGATCTATGGCAGCCACGCAATGCATGACACCTTCTCGGTCATCCGTTGGACAGCGGCCGGGGTCGGCACGGCGGCGAGCAGCATACTTTGGTCGGAGGCCGTCGCAGCGGAGGTGGTGGTGTTCCTTGTGGTCGGGCCGATCCTGCTGCGCCGGCTTGGCGTGGCCGGGGTCGCCGCTCTGGCCGCGGTGGCCGGAATCCTGCGCTGGGTCGTGGAAGCGGAAACGGCGGTGGTCTGGATACTTGCGTTCGTGCAACCGCTTCACGGCATAACCTTCGCACTGCTGCATCTTGCCTGTATGCGTGTTATCGCCAGCAGCGTGCCCGCACATCTTGCCGCCACCGCGCAGGCCCTCTACGCGATGGGCCCGGGGCTCGCCACCGCGGGCCTTGTCTGGGTATCAGGGCAGCTATATGGAGCCTATGGCCCGCCCGGGTTCCTCATGATGGCGGGACTGTGTGCGCTGTCCCTTCCGCTAGTGATTGGACTGCGCGCATTGCCCCCATCACCGGATTGACACAGGCACACCTGCTATATCCCCGCCGCTTCGGTATAACCAGGCGGCCCGGCACTTCCGCACGCGCCGGAATGCCGCTGAAGATCGCGGCCAAGATCGACGCGATTGAATCATTTTGGAGTGACAGGGTCGAAACCACAGGTGCTTCAGCATTCAAATGCCGAGTTCGTAGGCGAGGTCGAGCAACAGAAGGCGGAGCTCTTTGGGCAGTGCGACAGCGCTGCCGTTTCCCATCGACTGGCCGGAACCGTTCAGCCTCGTGACCATTGAGCCGATGGCCTGCGGGACCCCGGTTATAGCCTTCAGACGCGGCGCCGTTCCGGAGGTCATCGATAATGGCGTGTCCGGACTGATCGTAGCCAATCGCGCACGGGTCCGGGAAACTTTTGAAAAGCGGTTTTTGGTCGGGCGCATGCATAGCGACTAAATGGCGATCTACCGCTCGCTCGCAGGCAACAAGCGATTTGCAATTGGGCTTTGTGGATCGCAGACAAATTTCGGAGGGAACAATGCTTCCTTATCGTCGTTCATTCGCCGCCCGGACGCACTTGTGGCTGACCCGTCCGGTCGTGTCGTCCGCCGCTCGATCTTGGCGAGGCGGACTGTTGTTGGAAGAGAAATGAGGAAACTATGATTCGCACCGTTGTAGTCGCCGCCGCACTGATAGGCTTGTCAGGTGCTCCCGTGCCCTGAGTTGATCTTCGTGCCGCCGCGCTTTGACGCCTACCGGGCCGTCTCCCAGCAGATCCACGCGATCTTTGCCGAGCACACGCCACTCATTGAACCGCTCTCGCTCGACGAGGCCTACCTCGACGTCACCGCCAATCTGCAGGGCATTCCGGTCGCCACGACGATCGCCGAAATGATCCGCGCGAAGATCAAGTCCGAGACCGGCCTGACGGCTTCGGCCGGCGTCAGCTACAACAAATTCCTGGCCAAGCTCGCCTCCGGCCAGAACAAGCCGGATGGGCTGTTCGTCATCACCCCGAAGCTGGGGCCGGCCTTCATCGAGGCATTGCCCGTGCGAAAATTTCATGGCGTCGGCCCGGCGACTACCGACAAAATGGCGCGGCTCGGCATTAAGACCGGTGGCGACCTGCGTGCGCAGAGCCTGGCGTCCCTCGAGGAGAAGTTCGGGAAGGCTGGTCCCTACTATTACTGGATCGCTCGCGGTATCGATGAACGTCCGGTGCGGGCCGATCGCGAGCGCAAGTCGGTGGGAGCCGAGGACACCTTCGCGAGCGATTTGTTTGACCTCGAAAGTGCTCGCAAGGAACTGGCGCCATTGGTCGGCAAGGTCTGGCGCTATTGTGCGGAGCGATCGATCAATGGCCGGACGGTGACGCTCAAGGTCAAGTTCGCCGACTTTCAGCAGATCACACGCAGCCGAACGATCGGTGGGGTCATCGAGACGGAGACGGACTTGGCGACTATCAGCGTCACACTCCTCGAACAGGTGTTTCCCGTCACCAAGGGAATACGCCTGCTTGGGGTGACGCTTTCGAGTTTGAGCGGAACACGCGCTGAACCAGACCGGCAGATGTCTTTGATGATTTAGACTTGGAGATTGGACACATGGCGCTCAGACGGATGGACAATGTAAGTATCGTCGTCGAGGACCTCGAAGCGACGATTGATTTCTTTCGTGAGCTCGGCCTAGAGCTCGAAGGCCGGGCCACGATCGAAGGAGAATGGGCCGGACGTGTCACTGGACTGGGCGATCAGCACGTCGAGATTGCCATGATGCGCACACCGGACGGCCACAGCCGCCTAGAGCTCTCCCGCTTCCTCAAGCCGCCAGTCGTCGCGGATCACCGCAACGCCCCGGTCAACGCCCTGGGCTACCTCCGCGTCATGTTCACCGTGGACGACATCGACGAGACGCTTGAAAGGCTTCGCAGCCGCGGCGCGCATCTCGTAGGCGAAGTCGTCCAGTATAAGGACATGTATCGGCTCTGCTACATCCGCGGGCCTGAAGGGCTTCTCATCGGACTCGCCCAAGAACTCAGCTGAACATCAGCGAGCGCGTCTCACGCAGGGTCGGTTGTTAGACCAGGACTGGCTGCCGCTATCGGACTGCTTCTCGGATTCGGGCTGTCAGCGTCTGTTCGACGTTGAAATAGCCTTCCCAGGCGTCGAGCTGCTGAGCCCGCACAGCAGCGGCGAAAACGTCGAATGCGCTGGCACTTTTGAAGGTCGGCAACTCATCCCAGGCCACGGGTACGGCACACTTGGCACCAGCTCGCGCCCGGGTCGACCAAGGACAAATTGCCGTGGCGCCCTGTCCATTGCGCAGGTAGTCGATGAACATGCGGCCCTTGCGCCTCGCTTTGCTCATGTTTGCAACGAAGCGGGAGGGATCGGTGCGGGCCAGCAGTTCGGCGAAGTCCTGGCAGAAGCTCTTTACCTCTTCCCAGTCGGCCTCGGGAACGAGTGGAACGACCACGTGAACGCCCTTGCCTCCGGATAGCAGCGGCCAGGATTGGAGACCGAGCGCTTCCAGAACGCCCCGGATATCGAGGGCTGCCTGCTTGACGTCACCAAAGCCCAGGCCCTCATCGGGATCGATGTCGAAGATCATACGGTGAGGCAGTTTCGGTTGTTGGCGCAGGCTGCCCCAGACGTGGAACTCGAGCACGTTCATCTGCACGCCGGCGATAAGCCCCGCCAGGTCGTCGACCCAGAGGATGCGGCTCTCCTTGCCGGACATCTTCTCCAACTGGCCGTCATGGATGGCCTTGGGCATTCCAGGCAGTTTGTGCTTCTGAAAAAAGGTCTGTCGTAGGTCGCCATCAGTGTCGCGCACCAGTGAAAGGGGCCGATCCTTGATATGCGGCAGCATCTTCTCAGCGACTGCCGCGTAATAGGCGGCGAGCGTCGACTTCGTCACCTCTGTGCCAGGATACATGACCTTGTCAGGATGTGTCAGCTTGACGCCAACTGCGCGGGCGATCTCCTTGCCCATATGGGGATCCAGATTGGCCGTGGCGACGGTCGCGATCGTCCTGGGCGTTTCCATCACCACCTGGTCGGCGCGCTTGTCTTCGCGCATCCCCTCAAAACTCGGGTGACGCAGGCTGCCGTCGGGTGTCACCTCGGAATAGGTGACCTCTGCGACGAGCTCGGGCTTCACCCACTCGGCGCGGCGCGCGATATCGCGCGGTACGGATACGAAGGCGGGCTTCTCCAGAGGTCGCTTCTCCAACTCCGCGAGGATGGATTTGCGCATCGCCTGGGTGAAGCCGGTGCCGACGCGGCCTCGATAGATCAGCTTGCCGTTTTCATACGTACCAAGAATCAGCGAGGCCATGCCGCGCCCAGTGTCGCTTGGGCGGTATCCGCCGACTACGAACTCTTGGCGTTTCGTGCACTTGATCTTTAGCCAGCTCGCGGTGCGGTCGCCGACGTAGCGACTGTCCGAGCGCTTGGCGATGATGCCCTCGTGGCCGCCGGCGCACATCGTGTCGAAGACCTTCTTGCCATTGTCGGCGATATGGCTCGAGACCTGCAGGCTGTCGTTCGGGTCCCGTTCACCTAAAAGGGTCGCAAGCCGTTCCTTGCGCTCGAGCAAGGGCCGGCTGGACAGATCCTTGCCGTTCAATTCCAGCAGGTCGAAGGCGTAGAACTTGAGCGGCATGCCCGCGGCGATGCCGGTTTTCAGCATGGAGAAGTTGGTGCGGCCCTGGCTGTCGATGGCTACGATCTCGCCGTCGATCAACGCCGAGCCCTTGGTGAGTGCCTGAAGCGGCGGCAGGATCACCTTGAACTGGCGGGTCCAGTCATAGCCGTTGCGCGTGTAGACGACGACCTCCGATCCCGAGATCGCGGCCTGCGCACGATAGCCGTCGAATTTCATTTCGAAGAGCCAATCGGCACCAAAAGGGATGTCGTCGGTCAGCGTGCAGAGCTGAAACGGGCGAAACTTTGGGAGTGGGTATTTCTGGGTAGATTCTGAGTCCCTGCGCCGTGTGCGCTTCTTGGAGAGAGCGGACTCTACGGCCGACATGCGAAACTCGAATACATAGTCGGATTCAATAACCCGCGTGGGATTCGGTTCCAAGCCCTTGCGCGATGCATTGAACCAGAAGAGTCCGGCGGCGTTGTTGGGAATTGGAATGCAATTCCTGGAGGAAGAAATGGCTACCACTCAAACAACTCGCGGGCGCAGCCAGGATCGCGCCAAGGTCGCTGGCGGGCAGGACCATGAGGTGAAATACGAGGCTGGCAAGACTGGCGCCAGCAAGTCTGACGTCAAGTCGGCCGTGAAATCGGTCGGTAACAGTCGCAAGAAGGTTGAAGACAAATTGGACAAGAAGTGAGCCGGCCCGACGTCCGTCACGCGGGCAACTAGGCATTATCCCATTGATCACGCAGCGTCCAATATGTCCGATTTCGACTCAAGAATTCCCACAGGTAGGGACAGCGATCTCGCGATCCGATCTCGATAGCCCTTGTTGTACCTCAGACCCGACTCGATGTTCTGAATTTCCTCAGCCGCTAGCCCGCACGCCACCGCTAGGTCCTCGATCGATATCCAAGGTGCTCCCGGATGATGTGGGTCCCCTCTGACATAGCCGTTGAGACTGTCTCGGGAATGCGCGAATGCTTCATAGACACCTCCAAAAAGAACAGGATACCCGCTACGATCGGGAGATTTCCTCTCGACCTGGCGCTCCCAAGATGTTGGATGAGATGTTCGCCGCGGCCGATAAGCTGAAGGCTGCCGGCTACACCGCATTCGCCGTCGGAGGCGAGCCCTGGTACGAGAAACGACAGGCTAGGTCCCGCTCTACCGACGAAGCAAGTCCGCGAGGTTGTCCGATTTTTCAACTTTGTCTGTGAGGTCCAGGCCTGACAGCAGATCGACCAGGTGGCTGGTCATCAGCGCGGCCGCGTCGGCACTACGACCTGCTTCGATCGCATCGACCAGGGCGTGATGGGCGTGTTTCTCACAGGTCGCGTCGCGCCTTTTCCAATAGAGCGCGATGATGAGGGAAGAATGGGAGACAAGGTCGCGAACGAAATTGGTGTACACCGAGTGTGCGGCGATCTCGGCGATACCGACGTGGAAACGTGCCGACAGCATGATCGCCTCACTGTCTCGGCCGGCGTGAACCGCCTCATGTTCGTTCTCGAGATGCCGCCGCAGCTGCGCAATGTCGGATGACACTGCTGCCTTCGCGGCGAGCCAAGCCACTTTGGGTTCAATCAGCGCCCGTGCCTCGAATACCTCTCGCGCTTCCACTTTCGACGGCTGGGCCACAAATGCGCCGCGGTTTGGCTCCAGCCGCGCCAGCCGGTCATGCGCCAGAGCTTGCAGAGCGGCACGAATGACGGTGCGGCTCACCGAATAGATCGACGCCAACTCGTCTTCCGGCAGCTTAGTGCCAGGAGCGAGACGATGGCTGACGATGGCGTCTCTCAGACCATAGTATATCGGCGACCAGCGGGCTGCCGGCTTTTCGTCGCGGTCTTCTTCCCTGAGTACTGTCAGCATGCTCTCAACGCACAGGCACGACCGTGCCAGACCTATCCCAACCCGCCTAACGGTCGCTGCAATCTAGTATCGCCTGCGGAGCGGTCAATCCCGGGACACAGGACCTTTATTCGTAAGGCCAGGCGCCTTCGGCGAAATGACTGCTTCGGCGGCGCCGGCCGGGGACAGCGATGCGTAGATGCCCGAGAACCGCTTGCCGCGGGGAGCAGCGTAGCCGCCGACCTTGGACGTCGTTAAACCAACTCTGACAAGGCCCTCTGCCAAGGCGACCGCGCAGGCGACACCATCGAGTATGGGAATACCGTGTTCTTGCGACAGGCTGCTTGCCAGATCGGCCATGCCCGCGCAGCCAAGGACGATCGCCTCCGCCTTGTCCTCGCTGATGGCGCGCGCAATCTCGACCGAGATTCTGCGCCTGGCGCCAGACCCCGGCAGTTCGAGATCGAGCACGGCAACTTCCGACGACCTGACTTTGGCGCAGCGTGACGCGAGGCCATATTTCGCCAGATTGTGCTCGATCGCTGGAACGGAGCGGGCGAGCGTCGTCACGACACTGAACTTGCCGGCGACAAGGCTGGCAAGGTGGAAGGCCGCCTCGCCGATGCCGATGACCGGTGCCTCGGCGGCACAGCGTGCCGCGTCCAGCCCGGTGTCGTCGAAACACGCGATCACATAGGCGTCGATGGCCGCCTCCTTCTTCATTTCGGCGATGATCCCAGGAATGGCGAAGACTTCGTCGAAATAGCCTTCGATGCTCGGCGGACCGTCGGCGGGGTTCACCGAAATGATTTGCGTCCCGGCAGAAGCGACACTCGCTGCGGCCTTGCCGATTTTGGCTGTCATCGATGCGGTCGTGTTGGGATTGATGACGAGTATGCGCATGCGATCAGCCTCAGATTTCGCCGCCGAGATAAAGACGCTTGACCCGGTCGTCGCTCAGCAATTCGGCGGAATTGCCGCTCAGCGCGACGCTGCCGGTCGTCAGCGCATAAGCACGCTGGGAAATGCGCAGCGCCATGCGGGAGTTCTGCTCGACCAGCAGAACGCTGACCTTCTCGTCGCGGTTGATCGCCACGATCGAGCGGGCAATGTCCTGGACAAGCTTCGGCGCGACGCCCAGCGATGGCTCATCAAGCAGCAGCAGGCGTGGCTTGGCCATCAGCGCGCGCCCGATAACCAGCATCTGCTGCTCGCCGCCGCTCATCGTACCCGCGGCTTGCGAGTATCGCTCCTTGAGGCGGGAAAAGCGGCCGAGCACCATCTCCAGAGAGCCGGCGATCTCGGCCTTGTCGGAGCGCGTGAAGGCGCCCATGAGGAGATTGTCCTTGACCGACATATAAGGGAAGACGCGGCGTCCTTCCGGCACCATGGCGATGCCCATCTTGACGATGGCATCGGGAGAGGCACCATCGATGCGTCGGCCGCTGTAGTGGATCTCGCCGGACCTGATCCTGCGCAGGCCGGTGATGGCGCGAAGGATCGATGACTTACCGGCGCCGTTAGCGCCGATCAGCGCGACAGTCTCGCCCTCGTTGACCTCCAGCGACACGCCTTTCAGGGCGTAGACGTGATCGTAGTAGAGTTCGACGCCGGCGAATTTCAGGATCTGGTTCATAGGCCGATGGCCTCGTCTTCGCTGCCGAGATAGGCCTCGATCACCTTGTCGTTATTCTGGACTTCCGCCGGCGTTCCCTCGGCGATCTTCTGGCCGAAATTCAAGACGACGATGCGGTCAGAAATTTTCATAACGGCAGGCATGTCGTGTTCGACCAGAAGGATGGTAAGGCCGAGTTCGCGCAATCGTCTGACCATAGCCACCATTCTCATTGTCTCTTCGTGGTTCATCCCGGCGAAAGGCTCGTCAAGCAGCAGGATCGAGGGGTTCGTGGCGAGGCCGATTGCAATGCCGAGGGCACGCAAATGACCATGCGGCAAGTTTCGGGCGATCTCGCCGGCGAGCGACGACAGGCTAAGCAGCGCCAGAATCTCGTCGGCCGAAGCGCCGAAAGCCGCTTCGTCGGCCTTGGCCGCGCCGGTGCCGAGGAAGAAGCCAAGCAGGCTCGCCCTGGAGCGCAGATGGTGAGCGATGATGACGTTCTCGCGCACGGTCATGTTCTTGAAGATCGTCGTTTCCTGAAAGGTCCGCACGACGCCTTTGCGCGCGGCGATGTGCGGGGCGAGGTCGGAGATGCGCTCGCCCTTTAAGCGCACTTCGCCCGATGTCGGCCTGAGGAAGGACGAGATCAGCTTGAACAGCGTCGATTTGCCGGCCCCATTGGGACCGATGACCGACAGAATCTCCTTCTCGCGCACGGAGAAGGAGACGTTGTTGACGGCAACGAGACCGCCGAAGCGTTTGGTTAGAGCCGAGACTTCGAGCAGATCGGCCATGGCTCAACCCTTCTTCCGGGTCGTGATCGCAAGGCTGAGCAGTCCATTGGGCAGAAACAACATCAGCACGATCATCAAGGTCGAATAGATCAGCAGCTGGAACCGGCCGGTCTGGAACAGCAGGTCCCATCCGAAATAGAGCACCAGGGTGCCGAGCATCGGTCCGAATACGTAGCCGAGCCCGCCGAGGAAGCAGTTCAGCATGAAGTTGACAGAGTCGGTGACCGTGAAGCTCGACGGATAGATCGACTGCGAGATGGCGGCGAAGATCGCGCCGGCTACGCCGCCAAAGAAGGATGAGACGGCATAGGCGACGACGCGCAGATAGGCGATGTTGACGCCGATCGACGAGGCCAGTTCCTCATTCTGCTGGAGCGACTGGCAGAGCTTGCCGACGCGCGAATGAACCAGCCGGTACACCACCGCGAAGCAGAGCACCATGAGCGCGACCGCCAGCAGGTAGAAAGCCAGCCGTGCATTATGCAACGTGGCGAAATCCGGGATGATGGTGAGGCCGAAGGCCGATAGCGCTCCAGGCAGCGGGATGCTGACCATGCCCTTGGCACCGTTGGTGATCGGCAGCGCCAGCGCCAGAAGCCGCGCGACCTCGGTCAGCACCAGCGTCACCATGGCGAAGTAGACGCCGCGCAGGCGCAGGATCGGCAGGCCGATAAGCACGCTTGCCGCCGCGCAGAACAGACCGGCGACCGGGAGCGTCAGCCAAAACGACCAGCCATAGGTCACCACAAGTATGGCCGAGACATAGCCTCCCATAAGCGCATAGGCGCCCTGGCCGATATTGATCCGGCCGATATAGAAGGTAAGCCAGACGCCGGCACTGGCGATGCTGAGCAGCGCCACCGAGGTGAACGTATAAAACAGGTCGGTCCGACCGCTCATCGAGATCAGAACCGGCACGGCGACGAAGACGACCGCCAGAAGGGCGGCGATCGGGGCGATTTTCATGCTACGGGTCATGGCACCCATCAACCCCACGGCTTGCCCATCAGCCCGTGGGGGCGGATTGAGAGGAACACCATCAGCGCGGCGAAGATGACGAGGTAAGTGATGTCGCCATATTCGCGCAGCACCGTCAGGCCCACTGACTCCATCATGCCAAGGATGAACCCGCCGGCGATCGCACCGCCGACCACGCCGGCACCGCCGATCATCACCATCATGAACGCCTTGATCGAGATCGGACCGCCGATACCGGAATTGACGCCGGTGATGGTGACCAAAAGGCCGCCGACGATGCCGGCCAGCATGGCGCCCATGGCGAAGCCGATCATCGAATAACGGTCGACCTGGACGCCCATCAATTGCGCGGCGACGCGATCCTGGGCCAGTGCCCGCATGGCTCGCCCGACCCTGGTGTACTGCATGTAGAGAACGAAGGCCGCGATGAAGACCAGCGCGAGCGCGCCGACGAGCATCCGGTCATAGGGCATGATGATGCCGCCCTCGTTGAAAACGCCCTTGACGATCTTGGGTACGCCGCGCTGCTTTTCACCGAAGATGAGCAGGATGACGGCGTCGAAGAAGAAGGCGGTCGCGGCCGCCAGCAGCATCGTGCTTTCTTCGCGGAGACTTCGTCTGATGACGGTTCGGAAGAGGAACTTCTCCATCAGCGCGCCGATGATGGCGAGCGTCACGCCGGATGCCAGCAAGGCGATCACGAAGGGCAGCCCGAGCTGCCCATATATTGTGTAGGTGATGAACCCGCCCAGAACATACATTTGCCCGTGAGCGAAGTTCAGCACATTCATCAAGGCGAAGATGAGCGTGAGCCCCAAGGCGATCAGCGCATATTGGGCGCCGAGGTAGAATCCGTTAGCGATGACCTGTTCCATGGACGCCTTCGATCTTCCGAGGGACCCGGAAACATGCCCCGGGCCCGCGGCAACGCGGGAGAAAATATCCGCTGGACGCTGACCCTAGTCGACCGTGCCCACGAAGAGGGTCTGGAAGGCGCCGTCCTTGTACTCGTTGACCACCATTGGTACGGCAAGCTGACGTTTTTGGCCGAATGAGGTCGTGCCAACATAGCTCAGCTTGGCGTCGCCCTTGAGGAAGGGATTGGGAGCCGAGAAGGTGTCGATGGTCTTCTTGAATTCGTCGACATTGTCGATCGCAGCCGGATTGGCCTTCAACGTCTCGATAATGTATTCGAGCGCGTAGACCTTGGTGTTGGACTCATCATTGTATTCGCCGAACATCTTGGTGTAGCGATCGACGAATTCCTTCATCGTGTCGGAGGCGATCTCCGGCGTGGAGGCGCCACCAACGGAGATGAAGCCATTGGCGTACTCGCCGGCGCCTTCCTCCAGAACCTTGGCATCTTGCGCGGTTTCGGTCGAGATCAGACCCTCAAAACCAAGCTCTCGGGCGGCACGGATGAGCAACGGTGCGTTGGCTGGCGCGACGCCGGACAGCACCAGCAGGTCGGGTTTCAGCGCAACGATCGGCGTCAGCACCGGCGTGAAGTCACGGGTATCGTTCTGGTAAGTGTCGTTCTGGGCGACGACCTCCAACCCGAGCGCCTTGGCCGCCTCGACGCCGCTGTCGCGCTGGCTGAGCGGGTCAGACTCGTTCGCGGCGACGAAGGCAATCGTCTTGACGCCCTTCTTTTCCTTGAGATATTTATAGATCGCCGGGCCTGATTGATAGTTGGCGATCATGCCGAGCACGGCATTCGAGGCAGGCTTCTGATACAGCGCTTTCGGGAACGCGTAGGGGAAGTAGATGATGCCGTTGGCCTCGGCGACCGGGCGCACGGCGGCGGCGCCGTCATCGACATTCGGCCCGACCACATAATGGATGCCTTCCTGAGCCATTTTCTCCATGCCGGCGATGGCGCGCTTGGGGTCTTTTTGATCGTCGAAGGTGACGATTTTGATGTCGTAGGTGCTGTCACCGATCTTGACGCCACCAGTCTCGTTGATCCAGGCGGCGCGCGTCTGCATTGACCGCACATTCGAGGTGCCCCAGGCCGCGGCCGCACCGCTGGTGACGCCGACGAATCCGATTTTCAATTCCTTGTTCTGGGCCTGGGCGGGCGGCGTACCCATTGCGGTGACGGCCAGGGCCGAGACGGTGCCAAGCACCATCGCTTTGAGAGTCGAGCGTCTGTTGATCATTCTGGCGTTCCCCTTTGGTTATCGCGCTTTGTGTTTTGCTCATCGGCTGCGCGGATGCCTTAGGGGAAACCCAGATCACAAGGTTGTCAACGTTTTTCTTCGTTTTTGTATACAATCCCACCCTCTGGCCTCACGCACGGGCCAAGTACATGCCAAGTCCCGCAAAGCAATGAGCTGCACTCGGGGCCCGGCATAGGTCGCGCTGAGTTCCAGTCTGCAATCTTATGCAACATCGAATTGTAGCAGCTAAGTTAAAATGTCCGGATCTGGCAAAGTAGGAATGTCGCTCCTGCCTTTGCCTTGCCAATCTCCCCGCCCTTCGAGAGCGCAGGAGATTGCAGGTTGGGACTGGTTCTGATGAGCGAACGTGAGCTGCAGCGGATCGAGGTTCTCTCGAGGGTTAACGAGCGAAGGATGACCAGTGCCACAGCTGCGGGTTTGCTTGGCGTCTCGGCCAGGCAAGTCCAGCGGCTGATGAAGACGTTTCTGTCTGAAGGCGCGCCGGCCCTTCGCCACAAGGCGCGTGGCCGTCCATCCAACAACCGCATTCTTGATGGCGTTCGCGACTTTGCGCTGGAGCTTATTCGTGAACATTACATCGACTTCGGTCCAACGCTGGCGCGCGAGAAGCTGCTTGAGCGGCACCAGCTTGGGGTAAGCAAGGAGACCTTGCGCAAATGGATGACGGAGGCGGGCATCTGGACGTTGCGGCGGGAGCGCAAGCGGAGGGCTGCATCAGCCGCGCGGCCGCCGCGACTGTCTTGGCGAGATGGTGCAGATCGACGGCTCGCATCACTGGTGGTTCGAGGGGCGCGGGCCCAAATGCGCCCTACTCGTCTTCATCGACGACGCGACCGGCCGGCTGTTACATTTGCGCTTTGCCGGGTCGGAGAACACGTTCGACTACTTTCACGCAGCGAAGGCCTATCTCGAGGCATGGGGCAAGCCGCTGGCATTCTACAGTGACAAGCACGGCATCTTCCGCACAACGCATGGCTTCCGCCAAAAGCCGATCTATCGTCGCCGGGCTCATTGTCAGCAGCTTGCCGCGGAGCGCGGCATCGAGCTCCAGCCGGCCATGCCGTTCAAGCGCTGGCAGCAAGACAGGTATCAACGGCCGCAGCCGTTTGGAACACAGCCGCTCCGATGCCTCCCACAACACCACGAGCGCTTCGCGAACATCGCCGCCATAGCGAAGGCTGTGCCTCTTGTTGCCAGGTATCTTCGACGCGCGTTGACGGAGCACTCGGATCGCATGCTTGCGATGATAACCGGTCACCGCGACGAACTCATCGAGGATGAGGCGCTTATCGCTTCGGCTCCCCGATCGATACCGCTCGACAATTGCTTCCACCTGACGTTGCCCCCAGTTTCTATCCAGTTTTGAGTTCGTTTCCGGCGTGGGTTGTGCCCTGCTGGGCCGGTGAAGCGACGGGCGC